>JBGTEN010000163.1:0-5625 GCA_041747755.1 Arenibacter sp.
ATAAAACTTCTTTTGGTCCAGGGAGTTATGGCATTTATTGAAGATACACTTAAGGAGTTTTTTTCATTCAATTCCCAGTCAAAAAAAGTACTTAGGTTGTGTGCAGTAAGTCGCACTATATTTTCTTGATTTGCAGTCCAAACACTTATTTCATCATCAAAGAAGTTGGTTTTGTCAGTATAACGGGTCAACTCTTTATTATTGCCTAAACTATAGTTCAGGGAAAAGTCGGTTTTTTGACTTTTAAAATAGTGGTCGGTCCCAACGGTATGTTTGGCAAAAACCCCTTGAGTGTACCGATTGTAGACTGCCCCATTATAGCCCGCAAGTAAGCCTTTTTTCATTTTTATATTGATGATCATTCCTCCCTCTGCACTAAATTTTGCCGGAGGAGTTGTTATAACTTCAATAGTCTCAATATTGTTTGCCGAAGCTCCGGACAACAAATTTATAATATCTTGTTCGGGGAGGTTTACTTTACGATCGTTAATCATAACCTGTATGTCGCTACTTCCCTTTATAGTAATTTCATTATTCACAATGACCACACTTGGGGTCTTTTTCAACGCATCCCATATAGAAGATTCTGATAAGGGAGTATTTTCTATGTTAAAAACCAAACGATCTACTTTTCGCTCTACGGTAGGGTTTTTAAATTTTACTACAGCTTCATTTAATACAAATGTGGTTTCTTCAAGGGTAATCACGCCTAAATTCAGATCGGTAGACAATGCTATTTTTTGGGGTTTAGAAGTATTGCCCAGATAACTTACAATAAGAAGATAGTCCCCTTTTTGCAAGCCATTGATTTCAAAATAGCCTACCTCATCTGCCGAAGTTCCTTTAACTACGGAAGAATCTAAAGCAGAAGTTACGATGATGTTTGCAAAAGAAATTTCTACATTTTCTGCGTCTTTAACAGTCCCTGTCAGCATCAGTTCCTGAGCAGCAACTAGGGCTGAGGAAAGTAAAAAGAGTGTTACAAAAAAAGTGAGGTTTTTCACTAAAGAAGGTAGGTTTGTTGCAAACGTAAATAATTAATATGAAATATCTCACAGCATTGTACGTAAAAATCTATTTTAGATGATATTCCCCAATTCTGAAATCATTATATGCGAGATTAAAACCCGTATATTTTACGTTATATTTGCAGTTGCAAATTACCGAATTGCATTCCCGCTTTTGAAGAAGAGAATTTATGAAGAATATTAGAAATTTTTGCATCATAGCCCATATAGATCATGGCAAGAGTACTTTGGCTGATAGGCTGCTCGATTTTACAGGTTCTGTGACCGAAAGGGAAAAACAAGACCAGCTTTTGGACAATATGGATTTGGAGCGGGAGCGTGGTATTACGATAAAAAGTCATGCCATTCAAATGGACTATGAATATGAGGGCGAAAAATATATTCTAAATCTAATAGATACCCCGGGGCATGTAGATTTTTCTTATGAAGTTTCACGAGCCATTGCTGCTTGTGAAGGCGCCCTTCTTGTTGTAGATGCCGCCCAAAGCATACAGGCGCAAACTATTTCTAACCTGTATCTGGCATTAGAAAATGATTTGGAAATCATTCCTGTTTTAAACAAAGTAGACCTTCCCAGTGCCAGTCCTGAAGAAGTTACCGATGATATTGTTGATCTTTTGGGCTGTAGGCGAGAAGAAGTGATTCCTGCAAGTGCTAAAACCGGTATTGGCATTGAAGCAATATTGAAAGCCATTATAGAGCGTATCCCCGCCCCAAAAGGCAAAGAAAACGATCCGCTACAAGCTTTGGTTTTTGATAGTGTTTACAATCCTTTTCGCGGTGTGGAAACCTATTTTAGAGTTATCCATGGCGAAATAAAAAAAGGACAAAAAATAAAGTTTGTAGCTACAGATAAAAGTTATTTTGCCGACGAAATTGGTACACTAAAATTGAGCCAGGTTCCCAAACAGGTTGTTAAAACCGGTGATGTTGGCTATTTAATTACCGGTATTAAAGACGCCCGGGAAGTAAAAGTAGGAGATACCATTACGGATGCCGTGAATCCGACCCAAAATGCCATTGAAGGTTTTGAAGATGTGAAGCCTATGGTGTTTGCCGGTATTTATCCCGTGGATACAGAGGATTTTGAGGAACTGCGGTCATCCATGGAAAAGTTGCAACTAAATGATGCTTCTTTGGTCTTCACTCCGGAAAGTAGTGCGGCCCTTGGATTTGGATTTCGATGTGGGTTTTTAGGAATGTTGCACATGGAAATTATTCAGGAACGCTTGGAGCGTGAGTTTGATATGACTGTGATTACTACGGTTCCCAATGTGAGTTATCACGCCTTTACACGAAAAAATCCGGAAGAACCCATTATTGTTAATAATCCTTCAGATTTACCGGATCCATCCTCTTTGGACCGGGTTGAGGAGCCCTATATCAAAGCCACTATCATCACGAAATCAGATTTTGTTGGTAATATCATGTCGCTTTGTATTGATAAAAGGGGGATTATCACCAATCAAACCTATCTCACCACCGAAAGGGTTGAGCTCAATTTTGATATGCCTTTGGCAGAAATCGTATTCGACTTTTATGACCGTCTGAAAACCGTTTCTAAAGGGTATGCCTCATTTGATTATTCTCCCATCGGACTTCGTGCTTCCAAATTGGTTCGCGTAGATATTCTATTAAATGCCCAGCCGGTAGATGCACTTTCTGCTCTTATTCACGCGGATAATGCGCATAATATTGGTAAAAGAATGTGTGAAAAGCTACGGGAACTTATTCCTCGTCAGCAATTTGATATTCCTATCCAGGCCGCAATTGGTGCTAAAATTATCTCCCGGGAAACCATAAAAGCGTTGCGTAAAGACGTTACTGCTAAATGTTACGGTGGAGATATTTCCCGAAAGCGAAAATTGTTGGAAAAGCAGAAAAAAGGGAAGAAACGTATGCGCCAAGTAGGAAATGTAGAGATTCCACAACAGGCATTTATGGCAGTTTTAAAGTTGAATGATTAGGAAAGATTATTCTGAATACCCATGCGTTTTCGGAACCAGAAAAACCCAAAATTTCTGTCCTAAAAAGTTTATTGAGGCACTAATCCCTGTAGCGCCAATAAAGGCTATTAAGTACTTATAGGGTAGTTCCGAGAAAATAGCGTTTGATTTTAAAATATACAGTAGAATAGAGTTCATTGCCACATTAAAAACCAAAGAAAATCCATACAAGCTTACAAACTTAGCAAACCTTCGCTTAGAGGAACCGCTCTGTTTCCATGTCCATTTTTTATTAAAAAAATACGTTATGGTAAGACCGCATAAAAAGGAAATGGTCTTGGCAAACACTTCGTTCCCCATAAAGGAAAAAGCTTTTTCTGGAAGAAGGTTCAGAAAGATATAATAGCATGCTAAATCGACCAATGCCGCCAACAAGCCTATGGTTATAAATTTGATTAATTGCTTTTTCAAGACCGATATTGGCTTCATACTTTTGTCCTTTTAAGTCTTACGCTCATTAAAAGGGCCATACATTTTATTTAAATGCCGTCTTAACAGCGCATATCGGTAAACACCTATAACCAGTAATACAAAACTAAGTGTAAGAGAAATGTAACCTATTACCTTGAGATCCTGAAAATCCTTGAGCCCCAAAAGGCCTACTCCTCCAAGTAAAAGGTAAAGCGATGCACGAATATAGGAAAGAAGCGTCCTTTCGTTGGCTAATTTTGTTCTTTCCATAGCCAAATGATCCCGTAAGATAATTTCTTCATTTGAATGATAGTCGGCGGTGACTTGAATCAGTTTCTTAAGTTTCGATTTCATCTCCATTTTCATTTATATTAAAAAAGGCATTTAAAAAAGATAACAAATTACACTTTTTACCGAAATGGAAAAAAATAAGGTATTATAATAGACGCAACAATCCAAGTAATAATATTAAGTGGGGTTCCAACTTTTAAAAAATCATTAAACTTATAATTACCAGGCGCATAAACCATGGTATTGGTGGGATAACTTACCGGCGTCATAAAGGTTAGGGAACAAGCAAACATTACCGCTACCAAAAATGGTCTTTCACTAACGTCCATTGCCGCTGCTAAACTTATAACAATTGGGGTCATCAATGCAGCGGTGGCTTTACTTGATAATACATTGGTAGAAAGAAATGTTACCAAGTAAAGGATACTCAATGTAATTTGCGCATCATATTGACCTAAAGTTTTATTAATAAATAGTGCTATTTCATCGGCTCCTCCGGTTTTTTCCAATGCTGTGCCCATTGAGAGTACGCCAGCCATCATAAAAATCACTTTCCACTCTACCGCTTGGTACGCCTCTTTTGGAGTTAAGGTAGATGTTATGACTAACATAAGAGCGCCTACCATGCTGCTGATTAAAATAGACGTAATATTTAAGGAAGCAGCCAATACTACTCCAATAGCAATCATAATTGCTGGAATTGCTTTTTTATAGTTCAACCTTCTTGTTTCGTGCTCGGAAAGCATCACTACAAGGTTTTTTGAAGTCAAGAAATCTACTTCTGCCGGAGATGCCTTCAACAATAACATATCTCCTTCTTTCAAAGTAACATCTGAAAGATTTTCATATAGAATTTCCCCTCTATGCCGAATAGCCAAAACAGAACAATTAAATTGCCTTCTAAAATTTAATGTTTTAAGCGAACCCTCTGTTAAACTTGAACCAAAAGGAATTATAACTTCATAAATATTCTTTTCTTTTCCGGTTTCCTCCCCCTCTTTATCTCCCCTGATTCGATATCCTTTAAAGTCTCTTATAGTACTTAAGGCTTTTGGTGGTATAATTACTTTAAGAATATCGCCTTCCATAATGAGCGTTTCAGGACCGATGTAGTATTTTAAGGCCCCTTTTCTAATGATGGAGAGCACCTGCACCTGGAAATCATTTGCCAATTTAGATTTATGAATTGACTTGCCGATATCCAAACACCCCTCTCCGACAATTAATTCTGTAATATACTTTTCGACAACTTTTGTAAGGACACTATCTTCCTTATTGTTCTTTGGAAGCAGCATAGGCGCAACTAGAAACAAGTATGCAAAACCTACGGCAGCCAAACAAAGTGCAGCTTTGCTAAACTCGAACATGCCAAAGCCCGGAAGTCCATACTTCTCTGCATAGCTACTGACCAAAATATTGGTAGATGTCCCTATTAAAGTACAAGTACCTCCAAATAAAGCTGCAAAGGATATAGGCATTAGCAACATTGCGGGTCTTATCTTTGTTTCCCTGCAAACTGTAAGGGCGATAGGTAATAGTAATGCTACAACAGCCGAATCATTTACAAAGGCAGAAAATAACCCTGCAATGAGGCAAAATGTTATTAGTGCTATAACATAATGTAGTTTGGCTAGTTTGATAATCTTATCGCTCAAGCCGTCCAAAATACCCGAATTGAACACCCCGGCACTTACCACAAACATGCAGCCAAGAGTTAATGTAGCGGGATGATTAAACCCTGAAAAACCTTCTTCCGGACTCAATACCCCGGCCACTATAAAGAGGGCCATTATAAGAATAGATGTTGTGTCAATAGAAAAATAATCCTTGATAAAGAGAAAGATGCCAACACCTATTATGCCAATAGTGATAATTAAATCAGTGCTCAT
>JBGTEN010000164.1:0-7191 GCA_041747755.1 Arenibacter sp.
CCATTGCCTACTACGATTACGGTCTTCATTACGTATTCATTTACAAATTAAAACACAATATTACGTATTTTTACGTATTATATATGTGATTTATTAAAAATAAATACGTAGTTTTTTTACGGATCTAGTAAAAATTCTAATTCTATTTATATCTTTCAGCATCGATACCAGAGTTAGATAGCATATAGAATGCGGTTCAATCGATTGGTTTACTTATGACTAATTGAATTAAATCCATAAAGATCCTATATCAATAATAGGGGGTATTGACTTTTAAGTAGGTTCCCTACTGTTGGTTCTCCCTCATAACAAGAATGAATGGAAATATCATTAATTAATTAATATATAGGTATTTATACAATGAAACACGTAAAAGAGTTAAGTGTATTTATATATGTAGCTTGTAGAATCAGCCAAATTATTCCACGTCAAAACGGCACTAAAGAATTTGATAATTTAGAGATGGTATTTTTTAGGATTCTCTATTTTTTATCCACTCATAGGAGCGAATTTTCAAAAATACGTATATAGGCAATATGTTTTTAATAAAATTAAGTATATATACGTATTAATACTTAAGTTTGTTTTGTAGTTAACCATTAATGAACTCTAAAAACAACCTTATGAACACATCACGCTCCCAAAAAGCCACCCGGCTAAACTTTAAAGATTTTAAAAGCGTTCCAATGCGCACATTCTGGATTACGTCGCTGGCCTTCTTTCTTTGCTTCTTCGCCTGGTTTGGTATTGTTCCCTTTATGCCCGATGTGGTAAAAGATTTGGGTCTAACACCTTCACAAAAATGGAATTCCATCATTTTAGCTGTAGCGGGTACCGTTTTTGCCCGTTTGCTTATCGGACAGTTATGCGATAAATACGGTCCTCGATTGTGTTATACCTATTTATTGATTTTTGGTGCCATCCCTGTCATTTTGTTAGGTTTTGTGCAAACACCAATGCAATTTATGATATGCAGATTGTTTATTGGATTCATCGGAGCCTCCTTCGTCATAACCCAATTTCATACGTCCATCATGTTTGCTCCCAATATCGTAGGCACAGCCAATGCCACATCCGCTGGTTGGGGAAATTTAGGCGGCGGTGCCAATAGATTGGGCATGCCATTAATCGCAGCAGCTGTAGTCAGTTTTGGTGTTGCCGGTGAGGTAGCATGGCGTTATTCTATGGTTATTGTGGGTTTGTTTTGTATTGTGATGGGGATACTATATTATTTCTATACCCAAGACACCCCTGAAGGAAACTTTAAAGAATTGAAAGCTTCGGGGCAAATGCCTAAAATTAAAAAGGACGAGGTCTCCTTTTTAACTACCCTAAAAGATTATCGGGTATGGATTCTCTTCTTTGTATACGCAGCTTGCTTTGGAATAGAACTTACTGTATATGGTACCATGGACGATTATCTTCAAAACCGATTTCTATTGGATCGCACCACCTCCGGTAATTTGGTATTGTCCTTTGCCTTAATGAACATCTTTGCCCGAACCCTTGGAGGCTATTTTGGTGATGTCTTTGGAAATCTACGGGGATTGCGTGGAAGGGTCATTTTTCTAGCCATTATTCTTGCTGCCGAAGGTATTATGCTTTCCATCTTCTCGGTAACCACAAGTCTTGTTATGGGAATGGTATTTCTCATTGCTTTTAGTTTAACTGTGCAAATGGCGGAAGGAGCCACCTTCGCTGTCGTCCCTTTTATCAACAAAAAAGCTATTGGATCTATCTCTGGAATTGTAGGTGCCGGAGGTAATGTTGGAGCTTTCTTAGCTGCATTGTTCCTTAAATCCAAATCGGCGGTCGCAGAAACAGCCGCTCTTAATTCAAATAGCAATCTGGGAGAAGAAGCCATGAAAACGGCACAAACCCTGGCATCTGCCTCTGCTGTATCCAGTGGTTACTTTATAATTGGTGGCTTTGTGGTGGCATCAGCCCTATTGTCACTGGCTATCAAATTTGCAACTGCAGATGAAAAAGCTGTTGCACAAGAGGTGAAAACCAAAATGGCACTATCGGGAGGGGATAATTAGTATACGGATGAACTACCTCTGAGGGGAGTCAGCACGGGTTTGGAATCGAGACAGCTCTGCTAATAGCATCAAGAAACAGGGGTTTTCCCGGTTAACAATTCCTCTCTCTTGGCCATTTGGGTAAGTAGATGCTCAGAACACTTCACTCAAGATGTTACCTCTGAGAATTCTAAGGATTAAACACATTAACTAACTAAAAACAATTCATGAAAAACCTACTCCTTCTAACTTTGCTTTCCCTTATCGCGGGCCAATTCACATGGTCCCAATTTACTTTGGACGGTGAGTTCAGACCCCGAACAGAATACCGGAATGGCTTCGGAACACTCATAACGGATGATGCGGATGCCGGTTTTGCCGTCGCTACACGGGCAAGGCTCAATGCCAACTACACCCAAGAAAGTTATACCTTTTATTTAAGCCTTCAGGATGTGCTGGTTTGGGGAGAGAACCGACAGATACAACCCATTGATCAAAACAACTCCTTTTCTATTTTTGAGGCTTGGGCAAACATCAATTTAGGGAGCGGATTCTCCACCAAAATAGGGCGACAGGTTATAGATTATGACGATCAACGAATTTTCGGCGGACTGGATTGGGCGCAGCAGGCAAGAAATCATGATGCAGCCTTAATCCGTTATACAAAGGAAAAAACAATGCTCGACATGGGTCTTGCCTTTAATCAGGATTTTGAAACCACAGGAGGGTATCAGTCGGAAAGCACCGCCTATAATATCACCGGATTTTTTAGCTATAAAACGATGCAATATCTTTACCTAAAACAGAAGTGGAAAAATATTACCGGGAGCTTTTTGGCCTTGAACAACGGTTTCCAAAATTTCGAAACGGATGGCACTACTCCGGACGGCACCAGCAATCTGCAAACCTTTGGTACGCATCTTGAATTCCGAAAATCCAGCTTTGGCGCAGACCTAAACGCCTTTATCCAAACAGGGGAAAGACAAGGTGCTCTTGATGTAAGCGGGGCGTATCTCCTGGGACTGGATGTAAGTTATAAGGTTTCAAGCAAAGTGGGTTTTGGAGCAGGCATAGAAATTATAAGCGGAAACGATGCCACTACAGCAGACAAAACGGAAGCCTTTTTTCCGCTCTATGGCACCAACCATAAATTTAACGGTTTAATGGATTATTTCTACGTCGGAAACCATGCCAATACCATTGGTCTCTTTGATGTTCACATTAGTAGTAGTTTCAAATTTAGTGAAAACTCGAGCCTCCTATTGAAGCTACTTCATTTTAGCGGAGAAGAAAAACTACCAAGCGGTGAAAAATCCTTGGGCACGGAAATAGATTTGGTTTTCTCCCAAGGGTTTAAAGGGTATAATTTGCAAATAGGTTATTCACAGCTTTTCGCAGCGGACGGTATGTATGAATTAAAAGGAGTTTCCAAAGCATCGGCTGCCTCTGTTCAAAATTGGGCATGGGCTATGTTAACGATTAAACCCAAGTTTTTGAATACAACTAAAGATTAAAGTATCTTCATTTTGCCTCGTTTGAGCGATCACTTTTGCCAATTTCAGCAGTCGTGATCGCTCTTTTGTGCTCAAATTTTGACGTAACAATACGTAGTTTTACCTTATATTTGTTCATATTAGCATGAAACATTTTGAGTAAGACTACGCGTATTGTATTGGCAGATGACCATTCTCTTGTTCGGGATGGTATCAGAGCCCTTTTGGAAGAAGAAAAAGATTTGGAGGTCATTGGGGAAGCCTCCAATGGAAAGGAGGCTGTTGCCATGGTACAGGAGAAACAACCGGATCTCCTTATTATCGATATCCGAATGCCTGAAATGAATGGCATAGAGGCTGCTGAAATCCTAAAGAATTTAGGGGTTGCCACTAAATGCATTATTCTCTCCATGCACGATTCTGAAGAATATATTTTAAAATCGGTAAGTGCCGGAGCCAGCGGTTATCTTTTAAAAGATACCGGAAAAGCTGAATTTTTAAAGGCCATACATACGGTAAAAGAAGGAGGAAAATACTTTAGTGGGGATATTTCCAATGTACTTGTGAACAATATATTAAATCCCGTTAAAACCAACATCGATTCTTCTGTCATCCAAAAAGCTCCAGATAATACGTTTGACCTTACGGGAAAAGAGCTTCAGATTTTGGAATTGGTGCTTTCCGGACTTACCAACAAAGAAATCTCCGAAAAATTAGGCAAAAGCAAGCGGACTATCGAAACCCATCGCTTTAACCTGATGCGTAAAATGGATGTGAAAAATCTAATTGATCTTTCCAAAAAAGCACAACAGTACCATTTGATTAGTTGAGGTTAGTTGAGGTTAGTTGACGGTTGACAGTTAATAGTTTTCAGTTTGACTTTGTGGAGTAACGAAGGGTTTACTTATTGGCCCTTATGAAGTTCGGGGTGTGTCCTTCCTAATCACATTGTACCCTTCAAAAGCCCTTGCCCTTCCAAAATAAAAAATAAAAAAACTCCTTCCCCAGAAAGGGGAAGGTGGATTCAAGGCAAGCGAAGAAGAAGGAAGGGCCTGCCTACCGAATAGGTAGGGGTAAAAGCCCACACCCTTATCCAAAAACCCCAAACCACAAAACAAAAAACTCCTTCCCCAGAAAGGGGAAGGTGGATTCAAGCGAAGCGAGGAAGACGGAAGGCTTGCCTACCGAATAGGCAGGGGTAAAATCCCAAACCCTTTTCAAAAACCCCAAACCTTTATCCAAAATCCCAAAACTCCAAACTTATAAACGAATAATACCAAAAATTTCTGGTTTCGAGGTCTAAGGCTAATTCAATTATATTTTTTTGAATAATTGAACCGAAAGTATTACCATCACAAACCTTATTTTTTAAGTAATTCCAATATCCAATACTACATATTATCGATTCCTCCCATAAATACCCTCAGTATTATTAAAATCATACTACGTATTAATACTTAATTTGGTACTTTTACTTTGGAAAGTAGATCGTTGTCGTTTTCATGCAAAAAAAAGAAATACATAAAACCATTTGCTGCTATTGCGGTGTGGGTTGCGGGATAGTAGTTGAAAAAGATGCTAAGGGCACCTTGCATGTGGAAGGCGATCCGGATTATCCCGTCAACAAGGGCATGCTGTGTTCTAAAGGAAAAAACCTGAATTATGTCGCACAGGATGTAAGCGATCGGATTTTATATCCTGAAATGCGCTGGAGTAGAAATCATCCTGCCCAACGTGTATCCTGGGATACGGCGCTTGATAGGGCTGCTGCGGTTTTTAAGAGCATTATCGAAAAACACGGACCGGATAGTGTCGGCTTTTATGTTTCGGGGCAATGCCTTACTGAAGAGTATTACCTTGTAAACAAACTCACCAAAGGGTTTATAGGCACAAATAATATCGATACCAATTCCCGTCTTTGTATGAGTTCTGCGGTGGCAGGTTATAAAAAGACTGTTGGAGAGGATTCAGTACCCATTTCCTATGAGGATATCGAATTATCAGATTGTTTTTTAATCGCCGGCGCTAATCCTGCCTGGTGTCACCCTATCTTGTTTAGAAGAATTGAAAAACACAAAGAGAATAACCCCAATGTAAAAATCATTGTTGTTGATCCCCGAAAAACGCAGACCTGCGCTTCTGCTGATTTACATTTACAGATTTTACCGGGAACCGATGTGATTCTTTTCAATGCCATTGCCCGACTTCTTATTGAGACAAAGAAAATCGACAAGAACTTTATAAAAAAACACACAGCAAACTTTGAGGCCTGTCGGGAAAGTGCTTTTCAGTTATCGCTAAAAGAAGCTGCTCAACTTTGCGATATTTCCAAAGAGGACATCCGAAAAGCGGCGCAATACATCGGCAATGCCAAGGCTTTTATCAGCATGTGGACAATGGGGCTGAATCAAAGTGTCATCGGCGTATCCAAGAATGTGGCCTTGATGAACTTATCCTTACTTACGGGACAAATAGGAAAACCCGGGGCTGGACCCTTTTCCCTTACCGGACAGCCCAACGCAATGGGCGGACGGGAGGTAGGTGGCATGGCCAATCTTTTGGCTGCCCATAGGGATTTGGCCAATCCCGAACACCGTCGGGAGGTCACCCATTTTTGGGGCGGAAAAGAAATTCATGAAAAAGCGGGATTAACCGCCACGGAAATGTTTGATGCGCTGGAAAGCGGAAAACTAAAAGCCATCTGGATCGTTTGCACCAATCCCATTGTGAGCATGCCGAACGTTCATAAAGTGGAAAAAGCCTTACAAAATGCGAGTTTTGTAGTCGTTCAAGATATTTCGCATAGTTCGGAGACGACCAAATTTGCCGACTTGCTTCTCCCTGCCGCCGGCTGGTTGGAAAAAGAAGGTACCATGACCAACTCCGAACGTAGAATAAGCTATCTACCCAAAGTGATGGACGCTCCTGGGGAAGCTTTACCCGATGCTGAAATCCTTTGGAAATTTGCTCAAAAAATGGGCTTCCGGGGGTTTGATTACCAGAATGTAAGTGAAGTGTATGACGAGCATTGTCTGCTTACCAAAGGAACCAACATCGATATTTCAGGTCTGTCGCATCACCGCTTAAAAACGGAAGATAGTTTTCAGTGGCCTGTTCCTACTCCGACCCATAAAGGGACTCCGCGCTTATTTACCGACCATGTATTTCATACCCCGGATGCCAAAGCACATTTTAATGCCCCACCGAAAATCTATAACGAATCTGAAAAAACCTCTCTGGAATATCCTTTAATCTTGAATACGGGCCGGGTTAGGGACCAATGGCACACCCGAACCAAAACCGGAAAAGTAAAGCGTTTGCTTACCCATATTCCACAGCCCTATTTGGAAATGAACAAGGTAGATGCCTATCTACGTAATCTTAAGGATGGAGACATTGCCGTGGTCAGCAGTCGGAGAGGGAAGGTACAAGTAAAAGTAACTGTCAATTTTGATATTCGCGAACGGGTTGTTTTCTTACCAATGCATTGGGGAAAAGTATTGGGAAACGATTTTGGCAGAGCTAACAACATTACTAATGATCTGGTAGATCCTATCTCCAAAGAACCCGATTTTAAATATTGCGCCGTAGAGGTGGCAAAATATGAGAAACCCAAACAGAAAATTGTAATCATCGGCGCTGGGGCTGCTGCCTATCGCTTTGTGCAAACGTTTAGG
>JBGTEN010000165.1:0-8040 GCA_041747755.1 Arenibacter sp.
GAAATGAAATTTATAAAAACCATTTCCCCACTGGCTCATGGCTTGGCGTAAAGGAATTGGCCTTACCAGAATTTCTCATTGAAATTGAACTAGAGGTACATAAATCATAAAATTACTACAAACTCAAACCAATTTATAAACTTCAATAAATTATGAAAGTATCAGCATTTGCCGCCAAAGGCCCCAATCAAAAATTAGAATCTTTTTCCTACGAAATGGGAGAACTTGGCCCAGAACAAGTAGATGTCAAAGTGCTTAATTGTGGCATCTGTCATTCAGATCTTAGCATGATAAACAATGATTGGGGAATGACCACTTATCCCATCGTTCCAGGCCACGAGATTATTGGTGAGGTAATAGCCACAGGCAATTCCGTCAAAAACATCAAAGTTGGAGATAAAGTTGGCGTGGGTTGGTACTCCGGATCTTGTATGTCTTGCCATGAATGCATGGATGGTTCACATCATCTTTGCTCAAAAGCTGAATTCACTATTGGTGGCCGACATGGTGGCTTTGCGGATTATGTACGATGTCATTGGTCTTGGGCAATTCAATTACCAGAAGGAATTGACTTATCAAAAGCGGGTCCCTTGCTTTGCGGAGGAATCACGGTATTTAATCCAATCCTAATTGCAGGCGTAAAAGCTACGGATAAGGTAGGAGTTGTCGGAATTGGAGGCTTGGGTCATATGGCACTCAAATTCCTAAACAAATGGGGGTGTGAGGTGGTTGCCTTTAGCTCTAACCCAAGTAAAAAAGAATCCATTTTAGCAATGGGAGCTACAAAAGTGGTGGATTCCACCAATCCTGACGAATTGGCTAAAATTGCCGGTACCTTGAATTTTATCCTGAATACCACCAACGTAACCCTGGACTGGAATTCCTATTTAGTGGCTTTGGCTCCTAAAGGAAAATTTCACAATGTTGGTGCGGTCTTGGAACCTTTGGCCATTCCTGCATTTACGCTACTTATGGGAGAAAAATCGGTTACAGGAAGTCCGCTTGGTAGCCCGGCACTAACCCGAACCATGCTTGAGTTCTGCGTTCGTCATGACATCTACCCGATTACTGAAGAATTTCCCATGTCCAAAGCAAATGAAGCTTTAGAACATCTAAAATCCGGAAAAGCTCGTTTTAGAATCGTATTGAAAAACCAGTGAAATCACTTAAAATAAAAGATCATAAAACAGATTCATCTACTAAAATAAAACCATAAACAAAATGAACAAAATGAACAAAATGAACAAAACTGTATTTGCAGTTGTCATCGCATTTATAAGCCTAACAACCTTCGCCCAAAAAAAATCAATCGAAAAAGATATTAAAATGTACACCCAAGTTTGGGACGACATCATCAACAAGGGTGAAATTGATAAAATCAACGGTACCTATTTCGATGAAAACGTAACGGGCATTTCCACCCCTGAAAATATGGTCGGTATCGATGCTTTTAAAGCGTATTATCAAAATTTCCTTACCGGATTTTCTGACCGAAGTTTTATAATTAAAAACATCTTTGGGCATGGCGACCAACTTGTTAAGCATTGGAACTTCACAGGCAAGCACACAGGAGATTTTTTCGGAATACCACCAACTGGAAATATGGTGGATTTACAAGGTGTCACCATCGCAAAAATGAAAAATGGAAAGATTTTGCAAGAACAAGATTTTATGGACAATATGGTCTTTTTACAACAACTAGGCTTGCTATCCGACCCTAATAATATCACTTTAGTTGACAATTTATACAAATCCTTTGCTGCTGGGGATGTACCTTCTGTACTTGGAGGCATGGATGCCAACATTGTTTGGAACGAAGCCGAAGGTAATGCCTATGCTGATGGTAATCCATATATTGGCCCCGATGCCGTTCTCAATGGCGTTTTTGCCAGGGTTATTGGTGATCATGAGTATTTTACATTAAACGATATCAACCTTCATGAAATGAGCAACAATCAGGTACTGGCTACTTTACGCTATGACGCAAAAAATAAAGAAACAGGTAAAGCGTACAACGCACAAGTGGCTCACCTTTGGACACTTAAAGACGGCAAAGTAGTTGCATTTCAGCAATATGTAGATACTAAAAAACTTAATGACGCACTAACCGACTAAAGCCAATGACTACTCTAACCGACCAACCTTCTTTTAACCCAATTGAAAAAAAATCCCGCATCAATTCCCTGGATGTTATCCGGGGCATTGCGTTGTTGGGGATTCTTTTAATGAACATCAATGGTATGGGCCTGCCCTATGCCTATTCGGATCCTTCCATAATTGCGGGAGGGGCGGTAGGCCTTAACTTAAAGGTATGGATCGCTAACGAAATGCTCTTTGAAGGCACCATGCGGGGTCTGTTCACACTACTGTTTGGGGCCGGGGTGCTGCTGCTCACCTCCCGTTTGGAAAAGACCGGTGCGGGTATTGCAGCGGCGGACATCTATTACCGGCGCATCCTTTGGCTACTGGTGTTTGGCCTCGTCAATGTTTGGGTGTTCCTTTGGCATGGCGATATACTCTATCCTTATGCCTTATTTGCCTTGATGCTGTTCCCGTTCAGGAACGCATCCGTTAAAAACCTGTTTTTGGTTGGTGGGCTCCTGATCTGTTTGGGGATTTTATGGGATCTCAGCGATTATCATAATACGCTGAAAACCCAAAAGGAAGGCATGGAAATCCAGGCACTGAAGGATACGGGGACCCCATTGACGGAAACCCAGGAAAACAGCTTGAAGGATTGGGAAAAGCTAAAAGCCAAACATACCCCGAAAGAAGTTGCAGAAGAAATCGATACTATGCGCCAAGGCTATTGGACCGTGATTTTGAACAAGGTCAAATTCAACCAGTTCATGCAAACATGGCTGCCGTATCGGATTTGGCCTTGGGACATATTGAGTTTTATGCTCTTGGGCATGGCGTTCTTTAAGCTCCGTATCTTTCATGGCGAACGGTCGCATCGCTTCTATTTGGTTTTGGCGTTGGTGGGATATGCCCTTGGGCTGGCCATAAACTACTACGAAACCCGGATGATCCTCGAAAGTGATTTTGATGCGGTGGTTATGCGTCGGGCACATCAAACCTACCACATAGGGCGGCTTTTTACCACCATGGGCCATGTGGGTCTGTTCATGCTTTTTATAAAATCGGGAATACTGGGGTTCCTCCAAAAGGCTTTGGCAGCCGTGGGCAAAATGGCGCTCACCAATTACCTCATGCACAGTGTGGTAACCTCCATTGTTTTCTATGGTTTTGGCTTTGCCCTTTATGGGCAATTGGAACGCTATGAACTGTTGTATGTGGTCTTTTCCATTTGGATTTTTCAATTAATCGTCAGCCCTATTTGGTTAAAATTCTATCAGTATGGACCTATGGAGTGGCTGTGGCGATCTCTTAGCTATCAAAAGAAACAAAATTTTAAAATTCCCCGGTAACAATAACTAACCAATAAAACATAAATGAACCTAAAAGTAACATTCCTTGTCGCAGCAATACTGGGTATTGCTGCACTTAGCGCATGGGAACTCTATTGGCGTGCCAATGGCTATTACCCCACCCTTGATGACAACAAAGAACTTTGGTCCGTACAAAGGGCTAAGGTTGAAAAGCTCAGTGATGATATCCCAATTTTGGTTGGCTCCTCACGGATTCTCTTTGATATTCAATTGGATGAATGGGAACGTTTAACCGGTAAAAGACCAATACAATTAGCAGGAGCCGGTTCTTCTCCCCTGCCCATTTTTCATGATATTGTAGAGTATACTAATTTTACAGGCACCGTATTTGTTGGCGTTACCCCGGGGCTATTTTTCTCCACCACCTATCCGAAAGCAGAACCTTGGGCATGGCCACAAACCAGAGTGGATTACTACCACAAAAGAACTTACGCCCAAAAAATAAATCATTTCCTATCCTTACCGCTGCAAAAAGGGCTCGTATTCATGTCGGCCGGAGAACTTCCATTTGATGATGATATTGATTTGAAGTCATTGCTTAATCGAATTAAAATAGGGAACAGAAATAATGTTATCATGCCTCCTTTTAATTCCTTTTCCGATATCGATGAAGATAGAAACATGCGCATGCGGGAGCGCTTGGTTACCGATACAGCCTATGCAAATACTGTAAAGAGAGTTTGGCAATTTTTTGGAGAAGAAGCGCAATCATTACCACCTCCGGACAAAGAAGGTACCACCAACTTTTTCCTAAATGACCTTAAAAAATTCCAATCCAGAGGAGGACGGGTAATACTCGTCAGATTCCCCTCTAGTGGAGGTGTTTTAATGGGTGAAAACATGGGTTTATCAAGAAAAGAGTATTGGGATTTTTTGGTGGAGCAGAGCGGCTTGGAAGCCTATTATTTTGAAGATTACCCAATGCTCTCACAAGGGTATGTATTGCCGGAATGGTCACATCTTTCTGCCGAATCTGCTGATCGGTTTACGGTTGAGTTTGTAAAAATTTTGCAAAAAGACGGAGTGCTTTCTAACCCTAAAAATCAATAGTCATGTTATTCAACTCTTTAGGATTTATTGTTTTTTTGGTACTGGTGCTAATGCTGTATTATCTCCCTCTACTAAGCTGGACGTCTAAAAAACGCATGCTGCTATTATCGAGTTATGTATTCTATGGGCTATGGAATCCACCCCTGGTAATCTTACTTTGGATCTCCACGGTGGTAGATTGGGTTACAGGCAAGAAATTGGCGACTGAGGAAAATAAACAAAAGCGCAAAATGTGGTTACTTCTTAGCATGTTCGTTAATTTGGGCTTTCTGTTCTTTTTTAAATATGGTGATTTTCTACTGGAGAATTTTACGATAATGGTAAATGCGCTTGGAATCGATTTTCAAAGCAGACCCATGGACATTATTCTACCTATGGGCATCTCGTTTTACACGTTCCAAACCATGTCCTACACTATTGATATGTATTTAAAACGAACTGAGCGGGCTAAGACCTTCTTGGATTTTGCGCTGTATGTTACCTTCTTTCCTCAACTGGTTGCCGGTCCTATAGTCCGCGCAGGAGATTTGATTACTCAGTTTTATGAAGAAAAAAAAGCGACAGTAAATCAGTTCTTTTGGGGATTATTTTTATTAACCATAGGCCTTTTTCAAAAAGTGGTTTTAGCTGATACCCTATTATCGGAAGCCGCTGATGACGTTTTTGGAGCAGGAATCGCAGTAAGCTCTTGGGATGCTTGGAGTGGTACCCTGGCTTTTTCCGGACAAATATTTTTCGATTTTGCAGGGTACTCTACTTGTGCTATTGGTATAGCGCTCATGCTGGGCATAGTTTTGCCAGACAACTTTAGGTATCCATATGGCGCTATCGGATTTTCTGATTTTTGGAGAAGATGGCATATTTCCTTGTCCACCTGGTTACGAGACTATCTGTATATACCTTTAGGCGGGAACAAACACGGAATAGCACGCATGTATGTTGCGCTTATGATAACCATGCTTCTTGGTGGTCTTTGGCACGGAGCCGCATGGACTTTTGTTGTTTGGGGTGGACTTCATGGGCTATATCTAATTATAGAACGAGTCTTAAGGAACAGAATTTCTATTAAAATTGGACCTTGGAACGGTATTGTACTGTCACTCTTAACCTATACCTTAATCAATTTTACCTGGGTCTTTTTCCGTGCCAGAGAATTTGCTACAGCCAAAAGTATGATTGCTTCCATGCTTTTTTTAGATCATGAAGGCGCCAAAGTGCTTGATACTTTTTCGATTATAAAGGTTTTTACTGTCATTTCTTTATTATTCATCTGCCACTGGGTCATGCGAAATACCACTATGAAAGAGGTAGCTGAAAAGCAGTCGCCCGTTATTCTAGGTATTGTTTGGGCCATCCTGTTTTTCTTTATTGTTATTGCCCAAGGGAGTGGGGAACAGTTTATCTATTTTCAGTTTTAAATTAAGGAATCGCTATTTATGATCAATTCCAAGATCCTTTATAATGCTTTTATTCCGCTAATAAAATTACGATGCCCTGGCATTGCACCGTGTATGGCATATTTTAAACTAAAGGGAATAGTTAAGAAATGAATTTTAGTAGTATAGAACAAGTTTTCATAACTTCAAATTCATTTTAAATCAGCTTAATATGATAAAATTTATAATTGCATTCTTTTTTATGTGTTTATCAATTCATTCCCAAATCAAGGTAATTGACATGCACATACATTCTTATACGGAAGGTGACTTTGGTGAGCGCGAACCTGCCACTGACCATTATGGTGTTAAAGGAGCTACCAATGCGGAGCAACATCGCATGGAGACTTTTGCGGCATTTGAAAGATTCAACATTGTCAAAGCCATGGTCAGCGGAAATCCTGAAAGTGTAAAAAATTGGAAGGAAAAGGATAAAGACAACCGAGTGATCCGGGGTATTTTGAGTTTTTTGCCTGACGATTATGGGTTGGATATTGTCAAGTTCGAGCAAATGGTCAAGGCAGGTGAAATTGAAATTTTTGGAGAATTAGGTCCCTACTACAGTGGGACTACTTTAAGTGATTCTATTTGGCAGCCCTATCTGAAAATCTGTGAAAACTATGATATTCCTGTTGCCGTGCACACGGGAGGCGGCGACCCGTTGGGAAATAATACATGGGCACCCAAAGCAAGGCTAACTTTGGGAGATCCATACCTTATTGAGGATGTTCTTGTGAAGTATCCAAAACTCAGGCTCTATCTGATGCACGCCGGAGGAGAAGATTGGCCGGAACATGCAATCAGGCTTATGGCCTACTACCCTCAACTCTATACCGATATCGCAGTGTTACTTTGGGTGGAACCGAATACCCAACGTTATGTTACTGATTTTCTTCGAAATATTAAGCATGCAGGCTATTTAGACCGTGTCATGTTCGGATCTGACCAGATGATATGGCCTTATGCAATTGAAAAATCAATTGACTTTTTGAATAGCCTTGACTTTCTAACTGAAGAAGATAAAGAAGGAATATTCTATGGAAATGCTGCAAGGTTCTTGAAATTGGAAGAGCAGTGATAGAACGCAACTCCTTCGTCCCGATAGCTATCGGGAGAGTGGATTGAGAGATGAACAGAAAGGATGAGAAAACTAAAAAAACCCACCCCTAACCCCTCCCAAGAGGGGAATACTAAAGTCGTTAATTCCTCCCAAGAGGGGAACGGTTATGGCCTAAAATAATAATTTTGGAAACATCTACAAAAAACATAATAGATAAGAAAAAAATATTTTTTTATAACACGCCACTCCTCCCCTCCTCCCGATAGCTATCGGGAGAGGGGATTGAGAGGTTGGCAGAAAGGATGAGAAAACTAAAAAAACCCACCCCTAACCCCTCCCAGGAGGGGAATACTAAAGTCCTTAATTCCTCCCAAGAGGGGAACGGTTATTGCATAAAATAATAATTTTGGAAACATCTACAAAAACACAATGAGTAAGGAAAAAATATTTTTTTATAACACGCCACTTCTCCCCTCCTCGGAGGGGAATTGAGGGGTGGGTAAAATATTATAGAATTGAAAAACCCAGCCCAAGAGGGAAATGATTACTCCTATAAATCATAATTTTGAAAAATCCGCAGAAAATACGATTAATAGAAAAAACAACCAATTCAAAAACGTTACTCCTCCCCTCCTCGGAGGGGATTGAGGGGTGGGTAAAAGCATGAGAAAAATAATCCCGTATAATCCAGATTTGGTTCCTTTGGCGAAAAAACTCAGAAACAATATGACCCTTGGGGAAATCGCACTTTGGAGAGAAATTAGTAGCAAAAAGCTGGGGGTTAGATTTAGTAGGCAGATACCCATTCACAACTATATTGTGGATTTTTATTGTAAAGAACTGCATTTAGCCATTGAAGTAGATGGTTCAATTCATTTTGAAGAAGGTCATGAAGCAAAAGATCGTGTAAGACAAGAACAATTGGAATCATTGGGTGTTACCGTCATTAGGTTTTCTGATCTTGATATAAAAAACAACTTGGATTGGGTTTTGGAGGAGGTTAAAGTTCAAATAGAAAATAAAACCCACCCCTAACCCCTCC
>JBGTEN010000166.1:0-10813 GCA_041747755.1 Arenibacter sp.
AATGATTTGGTTCATCTCTTTGAGAAATTTGCAGACCGGGTGCATTTTTTACATTTAAGAAGCACAAAAAGGGATGAAGAAGGTAATTTTTTTGAAGCAGATCATCTGGATGGAGATGTAGATATGTATGGCATGGTAAAAAGTATTTTAATAGAGCAAAAAAGACGTGTGAAAGAAGGTAGAAAAGACGCTGCAATTCCAATGCGTCCGGATCACGGCCATCTGATGCTGGACGATATGCATAAAAAAACAAATCCTGGTTATTCCGCCATAGGGCGATTACGAGGCTTGGCAGAATTACGAGGGCTGGAATTAGGCATTTTAAAGGGTATGTCTTAAAGGATCAATACTTAAAGGATCAATATTGGAATCGACCTAAATGTACTGTGCCCAACATTTATTCTTCAAATTACTGTTCCTTCTTCAGGTGGTTATACCTAATAAAGGCACTTGGGTAGTTATGGAATAAAAGGGTCTATGCACATTTGATATGCTTATAGCCACATAATAACTTTTAATAACTTAAAGAGTCCGCTTTTTTTCTAAAAAGCTACTTTTGTATTTCTAGATTAAACTGCAAAACATTTATCATGTCAGAAACAATAGAAAGAATTAAAACAGTAATAATAGGTTCTGGACCCGCAGGGTATACTGCGGCTATCTATGCTGCGAGAGCCGACCTGAAGCCGGTTATGTATACAGGAATGGAACCGGGCGGACAATTAACAACCACTACGGAAGTGGATAATTTTCCCGGTTATCCGGAGGGTATTGACGGACCTACCATGATGTTGCAACTACAACAACAAGCGGAACGTTTTGGTACAGAAGTGCGAATAGGTATGGTCACCGCTGTTGAATTTAGTGATGAGGTAGGCGGAATTCATAAACTAACCATAGACGATAATAAAACCATTGAGGCGGAAACGGTAATTATTTCTACCGGAGCTACAGCAAAATATCTGAACATTCCAAGTGAACAGCGTTTACGCGGAGGTGGTGTTTCGGCTTGTGCGGTATGCGACGGTTTTTTCTACAGAGGTCAGGAAGTAGCCATAGTAGGCGCAGGAGATACTGCAGCGGAAGAAGCTTCTTATTTGGCTAATATATGCAGTAAGGTTACCATGTTGGTGCGAAGTGATAAAATGCGGGCTTCAAAAGCCATGCAGCATAGGGTGAACAGTCTTAAAAATATTGAAATTCGTTATAACACCGAGGTTGATGAGGTTCTTGGAGGCCAAGTAGTGGAGGGGCTTCGCATCATAAATAACCAAACGGGAGAAAAAGAGGAGATAACTATAACAGGTTTGTTTATCGCTATCGGACATAAACCGAATACCGACATTTTCAAAGGTCAGCTGGATATGGATGAAACCGGATATTTAATTACCAAAGGAAAATCAACCAAAACAAATAAACCGGGAGTTTTTGCAAGCGGAGACGCTCAAGACAAAGAGTACAGACAAGCAGTTACAGCAGCTGGAACAGGCTGTATGGCTGCACTGGACGCCGAGCGTTATCTGGCAACTGTTGAGACGCCACAAGAAGTAATTTAATTTCAAGATTGGAATTAAAAAGCCTGCATAGTTAGTATATCTGAGCAGGCTTTCTTTTATTTTAAACGGACGTAGTTTTCGGAATTTATCCGATTACCATCAGCATCCGTAAAAATTTGACTGAATTTGTCTGCTTCGAGGTGAAGTTCCATATTCCATACCATACTTTCATCAGCAATTTTTCGCATTGAAGCCGACATGTATTCCAATTTCTCTGTTAAAGTACTATCGGTGCTTTCGTATGATCCGTAACCGAACCATTCAATGGAGTCTGTTGGTACGTATCGGGTCCACATCACTTTTCCATTATAATACATTTTAATTTGTCGGTATCCGTTGGTCGCATAAATAGTGTCAATAATGACATTATTATCATAGTTATAATTACTAACTAATTCCCAAGTTCCTTCAAGGCTGGTTTTGTTAGGAGGGTCAATTGGCGCCAGAGCTGTTCCTGCAACCAAAATCAACATCAAGACGAGTAGTCCAATTAATTTTTTCATGGTAGAGTTATTTTGAATGTTAGCTTCAAAAAAGTTACAATAAATTTTGTTAAATTCATATTTATTTAACAAATAAATTATTAAAGTACTATAATGAAAGTATTAAAATTTTGTATATGATAAATCATTGGATTAATCAATACGAATTCAGCATTTTTACTAAGTAGTAGATATCCTCTTTAGTATGAGCTGCACTCAAAACTATTCTACTCATAAGGGAATCATCTTCTTTAGGGTAGCCAAAACTGGTAACTATTACTCGATTTTCAAGTAAATAATCGGTCAAACTTTTATCAAAATAGCTAAATGTAGGATGGTTTTCCATGCACCAAAAGCGTTTTAAATCAGCTGTTTTTTCAGTAAATATGTCTATATTTTTATCCAAGCGTATTCTCTTTTTTTTGTATATAGTTTCAGCTTCTAAAATCGTTGCCAGATTTGCTGGAGAAGATGGACTCGCACCACCAAAAAAAGCTGTGGTTTTCATATCGCTAATCCGATTTTCAGAACCAAAGACAGCCCCGGTTTGCACCCCAAAACTTTTACCCAATGAACAACAAACTACTAATTCTTTCGGTTGTAGGGCATTCAGCATGCGAAATACCCCACCTCCTTCAAGGCCAACAACACCTATGCCATGAGAATCATCCACTACCAAAATCAGCTCTTTTAATGGAAGGGATTTTAAATTTTCAAAATGGGGAAAATTGGTTCCTAAAAAATCTATAGAATCTACAAAAACTACTGGTGGGACGCCTTGGTCAGAAATCAAGAATTCACGTAGCGCACTACTTAATTCGGAAAAGGTGGCATAGGGTTCTACTTTGGATTGAAATAAGGCGGAATGGGTATTTGGGGCGTAGAATAGCTTATGATGTTGCCCAAAATACGAACAAACAAACTGTCCGGCCAAATAACCTGAAGATAGGGTAGTACAGGCTTCACTACCGGCTACAATAGCTAAATATGATTCCACATTTTCAAATAAAGAAAAACGTATATTGGCGTTTCTGGAAGCACCGTAGTTGGTTCCGTACTTTTTTATGTTTTTGATGAAAATTTTCTGAAAAGAGGAATCTGTCTGTACCCCTAAATAGGATGTTCCTCCGAAATAAAGATATTTTGTATCATTTATGGTTATTTCACGTCCAGGAAATGAATCTATATAGTGTACCATTATCGCAAAGTAATTCCGCTGCCCGGTAATACAGGGAAAACCACTTTGCCATACTCCTCAATTCGTACACCATCAGCAATGTCTTCCCTCAAAAGTAGTGCTCCGTCCATGTCTACATAATCTAATTGAGGTAATAGTTGTGCAATAGCAGATATACCTACAGTAGATTCTGTCATGCAGCCTACCATTATTTTCAATCCCAGTTCCTTCCCTTTTTTTATCATGCGTAATGCCGGTGTTAATCCACCGCATTTAGTCAATTTAATATTTATTCCACTGAAATGAAGCCCACATTTTTCCACATCACTCTCAACAATACAACTTTCATCTGCCATGATGGGGAGAACACTATTGTGCATTACCATTTCCATACCCTTCCAATCATCTGCTTTTAGAGGTTGTTCAATAAATTCTACACCTAGTGCTTTTAAAAGAGGAGCATTTAGAATAGTCTCTTTTGGGGTCCAAGCGCAGTTGGCATCTACCCTAAAAATGGCATTGGTATGTGCTCGTAATTCTTTAACAATGGCGACATCATCTGCGGTACCTAACTTAATCTTATAAATAGGCCATGGCATTTCCTGCATCTTGTATACCATTTTATCAATCGTATCTATACCAATGGTATAGTTGGTAATGGGATAGTTTTTGGTGGTGGTACCCCAAATCTCATACAAGGGTTTATTCAATAGTTTTCCATAAAGGTCATGGGCCGCTAAATCTAAAGCGCAAATTGCAAAATTACTTAACCCTTTTGAAACTAAAAAAGCATGGAACATTTCAGGAGTGGTAAAATCATAGGGCTCTATTTCAGTTTTTATAGCCTCAATCTCCTTTTCCATACTTTCATAAGTTATTTCGTAGTAGGGGTTGGAGGTGGCCTCACCGTAACCTGTCTTTTCATTTAGAGAAAGAGATACAATCATGGAGTCTTGAAAATCGTACGACTCTCTGGAAATACTAAAGGTATGTTTAAGGGGGAGAATATATTTATTAAGTCGAATTTGCATGGTAAATATTTTACACTAATATAGATAAACCATAAGTTTGAAAAAATCAAAACCTGCAAAATTTTGCAGGTTTTGTCAAGGTAATTGCTATGGAAATTAGTGTTGTTTTTTCTTAATTTTTGCTAATACTTCCCGAAACGGAATTCTTCTTTTGAACATTGGCTTCACCGGTGTAAGACACATTCCCACCACTACTGGCTTCTGCAGTTAATGATTCTGAGACATTTATATTGATATCTGCACCACTACTAGCATCGGCATAACATGTTTTGACGCTTAAGTCTGTAGCTTTAATGGCACCTCCGCTACTTGCGCTAACCTGTAACAATTCAGCATCACCGGATAGTTTTATATTGGCCCCACTACTGGCATCTACTTCTATATCATTTGCAGTAATGTCTACTTTAAGCATTGCTCCACTACTGCCGTCTAGTTTTATACGCTCCGAGGAAATAGAATTTTGTGTAGTAAGATCTGCACCGCTCGAAGCCTCCAAGCCTGTGATTTCAGGCATAGAAACATATACTTTCTTAGTGGCACGTCCAATATTTTTAATAGCATGAATGCGTAATTCACCATCCTTAATATCAGTACCGATAAGATCTATTACATTTTCATCTGCTTCTACGGTAATTGTAAAGGAATTGGCTTGAGTAACGTAAACAGCTATACCCTCTGATGCCGAGACTACGGAAAAATCCTCCGAAACTTCACGTGTTTCCTCTGTTATATTTCCATTTCCTGATGTGCCCGGTCCAAGATTAATATCAAAGCCGCATGAGGATAAAAAGAGCGCTAATAAAAAGGCAAGGGTAATTTTTACTAATGTTGTCATGATTCTAGTTTTTAGTTGATTAAAATTCCTATTTCTGATTGATGTTTTATTATTTTTTGTACTGAACTGTAGAAATCTAAGGTTGAATTGTTTTTGTTTTAATTTTTGTCTTGTGTTTTTATTTGAACACCGTCTTCATCAATCTTCATTTTTACAGATTTATTATCTTTATTCAGATTAATATCTATGCCCTTTTCATTGATAATGAATCGCCCTTCACCATCTTCATCTGAAATTTTCTCCGGACAGTTTTGACATTTTAATTCCCCATCACTACCCATTTGCCATATGTAATTGGCGATATCTCTCCGATAAAGATTTTTATCATTAGAGGTACCTCTACCAATATGTTTTTTTGCAGAGGAATCAAACTTAATTAACGTACCCTCAGGGAGAAATAAGGTTGCCCTCACCTCCTGATTTCTCATTTTGTTTTCTGCAGCTGTGGTTAAAAAATTATTTAAGAAAACAGTATTTCCTTCCACCTGATAACCGTAGTTGATTTTGGCCGACTTCTCCTTTGCCTCTTTTTGCGAACTACCATCTGCATCCTTTCTAATTCGAATTTGAGCCAAGGAATCATCAGCCTTCTTAAGATCAAAGAGAATGTTATCTCTAAACAAAAGCTCTTGATCATTTTCGTCATAGGTAAGCGTCATTCCATGAATACCTACATTTTGTTGATTTTCGAATAAATCACTGGTTTTCATCTTAATGAACAAGGTGTCCTGATTATTTTCAACAATCAATTCTTCTGTACTGGCCGTGCTACCGGTATACGCATACGCAGATGCCTGTTTAATTCCCAATATAATCAGTCCAATTACGGAGAGCAACCAAAGCCCAAGTAGCGAAAACTTGGCGATATTACCAATAGACTTTAAGTTGTTTACCAAAATTTTTAGTCCCAGATACATCAAAAAGAAGAATGGAATTCCGACTGCAAAAAAGGCCAATAAGGATACTAACCAGATAGGGGCGTCCGTAGTGTTCACCATTCGGTAAAAATCAACTCCGGGAATATGTATAAGATCTAATATTCCGACGGTAAAAAATCCAACAAAAAGACCTACGAGACCGGATGCACCGGTGATAATTAAAATAACACCAATGAACTTACCAATCACTTTAAAGAAGAACATAATAAGGTCTCCAACCGCATCAAAAAAAGTTTGGCTGCTGCTTTTTACCTTGTTACCCATTTTTTCGTAATCAGCATTCTTAACCTTATGTGCAACATCATCAAAGCCTTCTTTTACCTTGCGTTCAATGTTACTTATGTTAACAGGTTCGCCACGCATATCTAGTTTTTGCGAAGTAGTTGCAGCCTCCGGAACCAAAATCCATAAAAGAATGTAGGCTATAAAACCAAAACCTGTAGAAAGTGCCAAGAATATAAAAATAAGACGTATCCATAGCGCATCAAATCCCAGATAGTGCTCCAGTCCGGAACAAACACCGCCAATATACTTGGAGTCGATATCCCGATATAGTTTTTTTACACGGTTGGGTGCAGCCGCTGTTTTTGGCTCATCATCAAAAATTTCCTCGTCGATTCGATAATCTTCAGGTTGCCCCATAATCTCAATAACTTCGTCAACTTCTTTTTGGGTAATAACCTGGCGGTCATTTGTCATTTTTTCCTGAAAAAGCTCGGCAATTCTTGCCTCAATATCGGCAATGATTTCTTCACGTCCTTTGGTATTGGAGAACGATCGTTTAATGGCTTCCAGATAGCGACCCAACTTATTATAAGCCGTCTCGTCTATATGAAAGAATATGTTAGCTAAATTTATGTTTACTGTTTTATTCATGGTTAGTTGCTTTTGTTTTGGTTACCAGATTTACTGCATTTCTTAGTTCGTCCCAGGTGGTGTTGAGTTCTTTAAGAAACAACTTCCCGGTTTCCGTTAAAGTATAATATTTACGTGGGGGACCGGAGGTAGATTCTTCCCAGCGGTAATTAAGTAGTCCGTCATTTTTAAGCCTTGTCAGCAGTGGATAAATAGTTCCTTCTACCACAAGCATCTTTGCGTCTTTCAGGGTGTCTAATATTTCGGAGGCGTACTTGTCTTCCCCGTTTAAAACGGATAGAATACAAAACTCCAAAACCCCTTTTCGCATCTGCGCTTTTGTGTTTTCTATGTTCATAATGGTTTCATTCGATTAATTTAACTGTTCGTTTTTTGATGATTGATTGATTGATGAAAAACTCCTGTTGCGTTTACTTTATAAAATTAATTGTGATGGGATATTTAAATTGTTGTCCCTCGCTGGTTCGAATTGTAGCCAAGATGGTGTACACAAAATTGATAATGGCTAAGGCCGTAAACAATAACCCACTTATTCCTAAGGGCCAAAGGAAGGGAGTAAAAGGAAAACCATTTCTTCCGAAATTGAAATTAAAGTCATTATGACTGAATAGGTTTAAAAAATTAAAATGGCCGCCTTCAAAAAACATGGGCAAGGCACTGATAAAAAACGGGATACTTACAGCACCAAGAAGTACGGAGTACAAAAACATGCTGATCTGAAAATTAAGCGCTTGCTTTCCGTTGTAGTCTACAAAAGACTTTTCCTTTTTATTGGCCGTCCACAATATTAAGGGTAATATAAAGTTACCCATTGGAATAAAATACTTTGAAAATGTGGACGCATGAATAAAGGCGGATAGATTTTTTTCGTGTTTTGTGATTGTCTGTGTTTCTGTCATGGCTTGGCATATTAGTTTCTTATGCAAATATATATCCTAAAAAAGGTATTGTGCAAAACATAGTACTAAATATTAACAAACATTTAACATTTATTAATTCAACTATTTTCGATACATTTAGAGAAACTAAATACAGTTTATGGGTCTTTCCGTGAGTAAGTTCAATACATTTACCTTTTTTAAATTACCCTCTGCATGGTGGTGCGGCGTGCGTTTGCGGTATATAGATGAACAGCGTACTATTGTTACAGTTCGCCATTCCTGGCGCAATCAAAATCCATTTAAAAGTATGTTCTGGGCTGTCCAAGGTATGGCTGCTGAATTGAGTACGGGTGCCATGGTAATTGATCAAATTGAAAAAAGTGGTAAAAAAATATCTATGTTGGTAGCAAATAATAATGCCAATTTCTCAAAAAAGGCAACGGGTAAAATTACTTTTACTTGTGAAGATGGGCATCTTATTCACAAAGCAATTCAAGACACTATAGCCTCAGGAGCGGGGCAGACTTTTTGGATGAAATCTGTCGGAGTAAATGAAGAAGGAATTGTTGTTTCCACTTTTAATTTTGAGTGGACGGTTCGGGTAAAGGCCTGATTGGTCAAAAGGCTAATTGCCATATTAAAACGTTCAAATCTGCTCGGTACTTCAACTCATTGTTCTACTAATACATAAATCCATTTTTCCATTGCTGCATTAATGCCTTTTCACATCTAATTTCTCTTTTTAAATTGGGTAGGTGTAACCCCATAATACTTCCTGAATTACTTACAAAAATGACTTTCATCTGTAAAACCAAATTCATAGGCTATTTCAGATAAGGTATTCTGACTATAGGTTAATCGCACTTCTATGAGTTTCATTTTATACCTGATAATATATTGCTTAATTGACTCACCTATATGCTTTTTAAAGAAGATGCTAATATAACCCGGAGCCAGGTGAAACTCCTGAGCTAAATTAGATATAGTTAATTTAGGCGGAGAATAGATATGTTTTTTGATGTACATTAAAATGGCTTCTACCGAATCATTGTATGTGGACACCGCTACATCATGGTGTGATAACCTGAGATTTCGAGCAAGAATTAGCAGCATACTTCGCATTATAGCATTTCGTATTAATTCATAGTATGTTGATTGATTGTTATCGTATTCTTCTTCCAAAACAGAAAGTAGGTTTTGGAGCTTTATCTTGTCTTGCGCATTTTTTACCATGGCTCCACGGCTTTGGGAGGCGGTACCTAGCAAAGTTTCGATGACGGACTTCCATTCTTTATCCTCACTAACCGCAAGGGCTTTGCTAAATGTCTCATTAAAGCGGATGAAACAAAACTCAGTCACTTCTTTAATGTCGAATGAATGAAAATCCTCCGGACCCAATAGGAAGATATCTCCTTTTTCATAGTGATAAGCATTGCCATTAATATTATGGCCACCACCTCCTTTTAAAATAAAAATGATTTCGAAGTAAGTATGATTATGAACGGGATGCGACCATGTATTGGCTTCAAAATGATAAATGTTAAACGGGGTATGAAATATATATCTTTTCATATAGGTAGAATTGACTACAGAAATATACCTTAAAATATTGGATTTTTACAATTCAATTGGTAAAAGTGACCGCTAATTTTGTACCACTTTAGTTAAATTAAAAGTGTATGAAACCTTCTAAAATAACCATTATTGCACTGTTGTGTACAGTTTTTCAGGCGAATAGCCAAACCATGAATGAGTGGGAAAATCTTCTTGATGCAGATTTAACAAAGTGGGAAAATTACCTAAGTTATCGCCATCAAATTGGATACAACGGAAACATACCTAAAGATAAACTGGGAAATGAGATACAGCCCATAGGTTATAATAATGATGTAGCCAATGTATTCTCTGTTCTGAATGAATCGGAGGGACTTGTTTTAAGAATTAGTGGTGAGATATATGGCGCCCTTTTTACTCGTAAATCGTATGAGAACTATCATCTTACGCTTAAGATGAAATGGTGAAAACAAAAATATGATCCGAGAAAGGATAAACTCCGGGATTCCGGAATTCTGTATCACTCCATTGGGGAGTCTGGAGTGGAATATTGGCGATCGTGGATGTTGTCACAGGAATTTCAAGTGATGGAAGGCCATATGGGGGATTTCTGGTGTCAAGCTACCTCTGCCATCGATATTCGGGCATTTCCTTCAGAGGCAGGGGGCATAATGAGTCCGGTGGCCGATGAAAGTCAGCCTTTTCGCCCTTTTAAAAGTGGAGGTAATGTGTTTTGTATGCGATCCTTCAATTATGAAAGCGCATCGGACGAATGGACAACTTTGGAGCTTATCAGTTTTGAAGGAAAAAGTCTTCATATTGTTAATGGCAACGTGGTAATGATATTGAAAAACTCCAGATATATCAAATCGGATGGAGAGGAAGTACCTTTGACCCAAGGTAAACTACAGCTTCAAAGTGAAGCTGCCGAGGTATTCTACAGAGATATTCGTATTAAAAATTTAACCGAACTACCTGAAGCCTATGAAAAGCTATTTGTGGAATAGTTTGGGCTGGTTTAAATTTCCAAATTAAACCAGCCATACTGCTCATATCCAAATTGTTACATTTGCAAATTAACTAGTGCTTCTGCGAATGCCCCGGCTCGTAAATTAATCGCAGAAAAGTACTAAATCGTTCTGTTTCCCTACCAATAGGTATCCCCGTAACAATTCCAATCAGGAGATTGTCCGTAACGCTTACACGCATTTGCGGACGTAATACCATATCAAAATCATCGCTTCTTACATCTTTATTAATTTCTACACCAATAAAGTTTCGGGTACCTTCAATCATGTAGTGCACATTACTATTAATTTGCCAACTAGTATCCATATGACCATTGGAAAAATGATGGAAAAACTGCGGACCTGTATATAAAAGGGTATGGAAGTTTCTTCCCCATCGCTTAGCGACAATAAAGAAAGGATTGTAAACATTTCCGGTAAAAAAGGATTCTTTACCGTAATTGTTAAACTCCGTT
>JBGTEN010000167.1:0-10691 GCA_041747755.1 Arenibacter sp.
ACAATTAAGAGATAATATACCATTCTAATGAGGCTTGTTTTTGCCACCCATAATGAACATAAATTGAAAGAAGTACAACTTTTACTTCCTAAGCATATTCATCTACTGTCTTTAAACGACATCGGATTAGAAGAGGAAATACCCGAAACAGGTGAAACTCTGGAAGAAAATGCCCAAATAAAAGTAGATTATGTAACCCAAGAGTATGGCTATAATTGTTTTGCCGATGACACGGGTTTATTGGTGAATGCTCTAAATGGTGAGCCAGGTGTTTATTCAGCCCGCTATGCCGGTCCGCAAAATAATGCCAATCAAAACATGGATAAACTTTTAGCAGCATTAGAGGGCATATCGGATAGAGAGGCACAATTTAAAACAGTTATTGCTTTAAGTTTAAACGGTAATAGCATAAGCTTTAATGGTATTGTGTATGGTAAAATAACAACAAAAAAGGCAGGAAACCGGGGTTTTGGATATGATCCCATTTTCATGCCCAACGGATACTCTCTTACGTTTGCGGAACTACCTGTTAGTGTAAAGAATAAAATCGGCCACAGAGGTAAGGCGGTAGCGCAACTAATAGCCTACTTGAATACCCATAAAAACTGTTCATAATATCTGGAATTCTGCGATAAATAAAGTAATTTAACAAATTATCCTCCATCTAAATAATTAGCAGTACCTTTGCCGCTTCAAATAACGCCGCTGGTATAGCATGTGTTGCTCGGAGTTCAATAGGTTATTACAATAATCGCTCTATGCAACATACATATTTGCGATTAACGTGTAACATATTATGACAAAGTTTAAAGAGTTGGGACTAAAACAGTCCCTAGTAGATGCTGTAAAAGATTTAGGTTTTGAAACACCATCGGAAGTTCAGGAAAAAGCTATTCCAATCTTATTGGAAGGCGAAGTAGATTTGGTTGCTTTAGCGCAAACAGGTACAGGCAAAACAGCAGCCTTTGGCTTTCCTTTAATTCAAAAAATTGATTCTGCAAGTAGAACCACTCAGGGGCTTATCTTATCCCCTACCCGAGAGTTGTGTCTACAAATTACCAATGAGATACAACTTTACTCTAAATACGAAAAGGGACTTAACGTTGTTGCTATCTACGGTGGTGCTAGTATTACTGATCAGGCACGACAAATTAAAAGAGGAGCTCAAATTGTTGTAGGGACTCCAGGGCGTATGAAAGATATGATAGGTCGTGGTTTGGTAGATATCTCCAAAATAGATTATTGTATTCTTGATGAGGCTGATGAAATGCTCAATATGGGTTTTTACGAAGATATACAAGATATTCTTGCTAATACCCCAAAAGAAAAATCTACATGGCTTTTCTCTGCTACCATGCCCAAGGAAGTTTCTATAATTGCTAAAAAGTTTATGAATAATCCGGTAGAAATAACCGTGGGGGTTAAAAATTCAGGCGTAGCAACTGTTCGGCATGAATATTATGTTGCCGGGGGAAGGGATCGTTATCCTGTTTTGAAAAGACTTGCTGATGCTAATCCGGATATTTTTTCGGTTATATTTTGCAGAACAAAAAGAGATACTCAAAAAGTAGCTGAAAGTTTAATTGAGGATGGTTATAATGCAGGGGCACTGCATGGAGATCTTAGTCAAAACCAACGGGATTTGGTAATGAATGCTTTTCGCAAAAAACAAGTACGGATGCTGGTAGCTACGGACGTCGCTGCCAGAGGAATTGATGTGGATGATATTACCCACGTAATCAATTATCAACTACCGGATGAAATTGAAACCTACACTCACCGAAGCGGGCGTACAGGAAGAGCAGGTAAATCGGGTATTTCAATGGTAATTGTAACCCGAAGCGAGCTCAGAAAAATTAAAGCAATTGAAGCAAAGATTAAACAAGACTTTGTTTCTAAAAAGATACCTACAGGAATTGAAATTTGCGAAATACAGTTATACCATTTAGCCAACAAAATTAAAGATACGGAAGTAAATAAAGAAGTAGAGAATTACTTACCGGCTATTAATGATGTCCTTCAAGGTATAGATCGCGATGAACTAATTAAGAAGATTATTTCTGTAGAATTTACTCGTTTTTATAGTTATTATAATAAAACAAAAGACTTAAATTCTTCTGATTCAGGAGAGTTTGGTGAAAGAAGAAGAGGAAGAGAAGAGCAAAGTGAATTACCCTCTGATGGTTCCGTGAGATATTTTATAAATGTCGGAGAAAAAGACGGTTATGATTGGATGTCCCTAAAGGATTTTTTAAGAGATACCGTGGATTTAGGGAAAGATGATGTCTATAAAGTGGATGTGAAAGACAGTTTCTCTTTTTTTAATACTGATGCCTCCGTTACCGAATCGGTTTTAAAGGCTTTTACTGAGTTTAAAGTAGATGGAAGATTTGTAAACGTAGAGGTTTCCAGAAATCCTAATGAAGGTAGAAGAGGTGGAAATGATAGAGGTAGAGGCAAGGAAGGCGGTAGAAGAAGTGGAGGTAGCGGAAGCGACAGAAACAAAGGTAAAAGACGAGAAGGGAGCTCTTTTAGAAGTGGATCGGATAGAAACAGTACTGAACGAAGCGGAGCTGAAAACCCTGCCAAGCGAAGAACCAAACGTAGAAGCGACTTCTTTTAGTTAATTGTATACTAAAAGGTATGTTCTTATATTTTTTTTGCTTTTTTTCGTAGTTGCATTTTTTAAATGGGATTAATGAAAAGTTATCTAGTAGGAGTATTGGTTTTGTTCTTATTTTATGGATATTCTCAGGATAACAGGAGAAATCAAAATAGCAAAACCATTACTGCTATTGTTGTAAATGCCCAAACAGATTCTCCTTTGGAAAGTGTTCACGTGGTAAACCTGAACAAAGTTACAGGAACGATAACCAACCAAAAAGGAGAGTTTAGTATCCCTGCAGAAGTTAATGACACACTATATTTTTCCTTCTTAGGTTTTAAATCTCAGAAAGTTAGAATTACGAACGATATGTTTCGCTTTAGCGATACTAAAATTTCACTTACGGAACTAGCTTATGCTCTTGAAGAAGTAATTGTAAGACCATATCAGCTTACCGGATACCTCGAAATTGATGTAAAAAATCTTCCGGTAAATACAGCTTATCAGTACAGTATTTCCGGACTATCGGTAGGTTATGAGGCCGGAACAAAAAATCCTAGCGCTGTATCTAAAGTACTTGGAGCCATTTTAAATCCCGCAGATTTACTCAGAAATCTTTTTGGAAAAAGGCCGCAACAAATGCAGAAATTACGGCAAATGAAGGAGGATGATGAGATTCGAAATCTTTTAGCTTCAAAATTTGACAGGGAAACACTTACCGAGTTACTTCAAATAGACAAAATAGATATTGATGATATCCTAGGAAACTGTAATTATTCCAAATCTTTTATTACTACTGCGAATGATCTTCAAATTTTAGACGCCATAAGTAGTTGTTACGAGGAATACAAAGTTTTAAATCGGAAAAAATAAATTTTCTATTTCCACCATCATTTTATAGCTTTATCCCCAAAGAATTGATAATGAAAAACCTGCTGATTGCTTTTGCAATTTTTGCACTCCTCTTCTCTTGTAAGGAAGAAAAAACACTTCCTATGGATAAACCCGTAGAAAACAACATTACCCCAAATGTAAAAGAAAGTAAATTTCCATTCTTATGGGAAGGAGCCAATGTATATTTTCTGCTTACCGACCGTTTTAACAATGGTAACAAAGAGAATGATGTTAATTTTGGCAGAGTAGACTCAACGGGTATTTTAAGAGGATTTATGGGAGGGGATTTAGTAGGAATTACCCAAAAGATTGAATCTGGTTACTTTTCAGAATTGGGAGTAAATGCTATTTGGCTAACCCCGGTTGTAGAACAAATTCACGGCGCTACAGATGAGGGTACAGGAAAGACTTATGGTTATCATGGTTACTGGACTAAGGATTGGACCGCATTAGAACCTAATTTTGGAACAAAATTAGATTTGGAACAATTGGTTAAGACAGCACATGCCAACGGAATTCGAATTTTATTGGATGTTGTTCTCAATCATACCGGTCCGGTCACCAAAAAAGATCCTGTATGGCCGTCCAAATGGGTGCGTACTGATCCAACCTGTGATTTTACTTCATATCAAAACACTACCAGTTGTACATTGGTAGATAATCTTCCGGATATTATTTCTGAAAGCGATATCCCTGTAGAACTTCCGGATCCCTTACTGGCGAAATGGAAAGAAGAGGGAAGATTAAGCAAAGAGTTAGAAGAGCTTCAGCTTTTTTTTGAACGTACAGGTTATCCCCGGGCGCCTAGATTCTATATCATTAAATGGCTAACGGATTTTGTCCATTTGTATGGTATTGATGGTTTTAGGGTAGATACAGTTAAGCATGTAAATGAAAATGCATGGTCTGAGCTCTACACAGAGGCATCCTATGCCTTCGAGACTTGGAAAAAAAAGCATCCTCAAGAAGTTTTGGATGACAACCCATTCTTTATGGTTGGTGAAGTCTACGGTTATGGTATTTCAGGAGGCAGAGAATATGATTTCGGGGACAAAAAAGTTGATTATTTTAATCATGGTTTTAAAAGCTTAATCAATTTTGAACTTAAGAAAGATGCCTCAAAGAATTATGAAACAATTTTTAAAAAATATAATGATTTACTCCAGAATGATTTAAAGGGTCTTAGTGTATTGAACTATCTTACTTCTCATGATGATGGAACGCCCTTTGATAGCCTAAGGACAAAAAGTTATCATGCCGCTAATGTATTGCTGCTTACTCCCGGAGCTTCTCAAATTTATTACGGTGATGAAACCGCAAGAAGTTTAGTGATAGAAGGCGCAGAAGGTGATGCCACCTTGAGATCGTTTATGAATTGGGAGGATATAGATAGTATTCCGGAGACGAGCAAAATTTTAACCCATTGGCAAAAATTAGGACGATTCAGAAGAAACCACCCGTCAATAGGTGCAGGATTACATTCACAATTATCAAAGTCCCCTTATGTATTTAGTAGATCTTATGATAATGGAGAATTTCGTGATAAGGTTGTTGTTGGTTTGAACTTACCCAAAGGAAAAAAATCACTTTTAGTAAAAGGTTTCTTTGGAGATGGAACTAAACTTTATGATAGCTATTCTGAAACCTTGGTCGAAGTTGCAAATGGAAGAGTTACCTTAGATAATGAGTATGATGTTGCACTTTTGGAATTGGTTCAATAAGTACATTTTCAGGTTTTTTTATTTTAATTAAAATAGAGAGCATAATTAAACTCCTGTGTAGTATCGTGCTAAAATACCTTCAATACTTGTAACTGATTTTTTTGTCCATTCCAGTTGTATTTCAAAATGTTCTTCCTTAGACAATTGCCATGGAATCTTAGATTTTCTTAACCTGAACGTCAGCTCTTGTAGAATTACGGCAGCAGATACGGAGATATTTAAGCTTTCAGTAAACCCCATCATTGGTATTTTCAAAAAACCATCAGCATTATCCAAGACCTCTTTGCTTAGTCCGGCTTTTTCGGTACCAAAGAAAAGTGCAATTTTTTTGTCTAAATTAAAGTCATTTAAAAGACATGAATTATTGTGGGGCGTGGTTGCTATAATTGTATATCCTTGATTTCGAAGTAATTCCAAGCACTTTTTAGTATTTGGATGCCGATGAATAGTTACCCATTGTTCTGCACCCATGGCAATATTCTTATCCAGTCGCTTACCATACCTACTTTCAATTAGATGTGCTTCTTGAATTCCGAAAACATCGCAGCTTCGTATTACGGCACTGGTATTATGCATTTGGTAGACGTCTTCTACAGCTATGGTTATATACTTGGTGCGATTAGCCAATACTTGCTCAAACCTATTTTTTCGTTCAGCACTAATGAAACCCTCCAAATAATCTAATAGTTCGTAATCGATCATATATCGAAGATACTAAAAAACGAAAAACGTATCTTTAAATTGATTTTAATTAGAGCTATGAAAGCTCTTAAAGGGCCTTGAAAGGAATGAACAATACCTCCCGAATATTGGAGGTTGTAAGAAATTATTAACCAAGGAATCGTAAACTTTTATATAAATGAAAAAAAATATCGTGGTACTAACGGGTGCCGGGGTTAGTGCAGAAAGCGGAATTAACACATTTAGAGACTCCGATGGGCTTTGGGAGGGTCACGATGTCTTGGAAGTGGCATCTCCGGAAGGGTTTAGAAAGAATCCGGCTTTAGTGCTCAACTTTTACAATCAAAGACGCCGACAATTATTGCAGGTGAAACCAAATGCAGCGCATTACGCATTGAAGGCCTTGGAAGAACATTTTGAGGTAACAATAATTACCCAGAATGTAGACGACCTGCATGAAAGGGCTGGCAGCACTAACATAATTCATCTACACGGGGAGTTATTAAAAGTAAAAAGCACCCGAAATAACCGTTGTATTTTGGATTGGACCACCGATCTGAATCTAGGAAACTTGTGCCCTGAGGGTTATCAATTAAGACCTCATATTGTCTGGTTTGGGGAAGAAGTCCCGGAAATGTATAATGCTGTTAAAATTACCAAAAAGGCGGATATTTTAATTATTATAGGGACATCTATGCAGGTATATCCTGCCGCCAGTCTGATAGATTTTGTTAAACCTGAAACTCCAATCTATTTTATTGACCCTAAACCTGCCATTAAATCTTCTTTTTCCGGAAAACTAAATGTCATAGTAAAGACTGCAGTGGAAGGAGTTCCTGGTCTGGTGGACAAACTGAGGGTTACCTTGGTTTAATCAATCATAAAGTTTTAAACTCCTGCACTAATAACTATCTTTGAATTTTTCAAAAAATAATAATTTTCTATGTCATTAAACAGTTTAAATGCCATATCTCCCATAGATGGTCGGTATCGTAATAAAACCCAGTCTTTGTCTTCTTTTTTTTCCGAAGAGGCATTGATACAGTACCGAACACGAATAGAGATTGAATATTTTATTGCATTATGTGAAATTCCTTTACCTCAACTATCAGCATTTGATAAGACCAAGTTTGAAGTAATCCGGGATATTTACAGAAATTTGGACACCACCGACGCTCAAAAAATTAAGGATATTGAAAAAATAACCAATCACGACGTCAAAGCGGTGGAATACTTCATAAAAGAAGAGTTTGATAAATTAGGTCTTCAAGCCTATAAAGAATTCATACATTTTGGACTTACATCACAAGACATAAATAACACCGCTATTCCCTTATCGATAAAGGAAGCTTTGGAATTGGTTTATGTTCCACAATATAGAGAATTATTGAGGGCTTTAAGTGCCTTGGCTTTAGAATGGAGCACTGTACCTATGTTGGCAAGAACCCATGGACAGCCGGCATCCCCTACCCGACTGGGAAAGGAAATCGAAGTATTTATTGTTCGCATAAAAGAGCAGTTTAAACTATTGGAAGCCATTCCCAATGCCGCAAAATTTGGTGGTGCCACAGGTAATTTTAATGCTCATAAAGTAGCTTATCCATCAATAGATTGGAAAGCTTTTGGAAAGCAATTTGTTGAAGAAAATTTAGGTTTACATCATTCATTTCCTACTACCCAAATTGAACATTATGATCATTTGGCTGCTCTATTCGATACTTTAAAGCGAATTAATACCATTATCATCGATTTGAATCGGGATTTTTGGACCTACGTTTCCATGGATTATTTTAAGCAAAAAATTAAGGAAGGTGAAATAGGTTCTTCTGCTATGCCGCACAAGGTGAATCCGATAGATTTTGAAAATTCTGAAGGCAACCTAGGTTTGGCAAATGCTATTTTTGAGTACTTGTCAGGGAAGCTTCCTATATCTAGGTTGCAGCGTGATTTAACCGACAGTACTGTTTTACGAAGCGTAGGTGTACCAATGGCACATACTTTGGTGGCTTTTCAATCAACTTTAAAAGGCTTGGATAAATTATTGCTCAACAAGGAAAAGCTTGAACAGGATTTGGACAATAACTGGGCCGTTGTTGCAGAAGCAATTCAGACTATTCTTCGGCGTGAAGGATACCCTAATCCCTACGAAGCCTTGAAAGCATTAACACGAACCAATCGGGTTATCAATCAGTCTTCAATAGCTGATTTTATTGATACTTTGGAGATTTCAGATAGTATTAAAGGAGAATTAAAGCAAATTACACCAAGTAATTACACCGGTATATAGCACTTAAAATATTAATAAAAACATGAAACCCTACTAAAAAGCTATTTTTAGCAGGGTTTCTTTACAATAAACTTTTTGTTTAGTCTTTGAAGAGCTGACCTATTTCACCAAAACCATTACTTTGAGTATCAGAATTTTGAATAGTTTGTAATAGTTGAACCAGATAGGCCGGATTCATGTCTTTACCCAAAACGCGAATTATGGCAAACCCCTTATCATCGCTGCTACCGTAAATAATTACTTCATCAATGGCATCTTCATCGCCCAAGTATTTTACCTCGCCTTTACCATAACTGGTATTCAATTTCATTAGATCTACAAACTTTCCGTTTTTAAGGATTTCTTTTACTTTTCCCTTTTCTAAAGCATACAGTGCCTCATTAGAATCAGTTTTTTTAAATGCCAGAATATTCAGTTTTTTTAATGAACTCAAGGCCTTTTTTTGATCCTCATTTAAGTCGGCCACATCTAAATTCAAAATGCTTGCCGGAACATCTAAGGACAGAAAATTGGGATTGTCTGCATTAGAAACATAATACTCTTGCATACTCTGATTTGATGAACAAGCCGAGAATAGAACAATAGAAACAAGAGGCATGACCAAGATTCTTATGAAATTTCTCATTACTTATTTTTTTTGCCGGCTTTATTCAATTCCTCGGGAAGGTTCATTTTTTTGGTAAGGGAACTAATCTTATTCAAATCAATATCACCTGTTAATGAAAGCAATACAGTTTCCGCTTTTCTGCCCTCTACTCCTATGTCCTTCATGCCTGTTATGAACATAAGCAATTCACTTACATGATCTTCATCTCTACCTGTTTTTATGAAAAATTTTATATTGGCGTCTTTGTCCTTAACGCGCATTAATTCCTGCAAAGATGACGATTTTAGGTATTTGTCTACAGAAGCTCCCATATCAGCCCCAATCTGGCTATCCTCTGTAATAAAGACCTTTAGGTTCTTAATACTCTTGGCAATATCCATAAAATCTTTTGTTTCAGGATCATCGACGGACACGTCTATCTTACTCAAAAGTCGGAACATGCTTTCATTCACCACTACGGTGCTAACCTTGTCTAAATCTTCGTATTTATCAAATACGGATTGTGAAAAACCCCATAAAGGCAATAAGGTTAACAATACTAGGATACTATTTTTTTTCATGACTTTGTTTTTTAATTGTTGATGTAAATTTTTTGTTTTGTTGCTTCAAACTCTTTTAAATAAGCTACCTTTTCAGTACCTCTACCAAAATTTTCAGCTATCAACTGCAATGCTTTTTTAGTTTCCTGATAAGCATACTCCGCTTGCTTCTTTTCTTGATATTGGTTACCAAAATAAATACCAAATACTAACACGGCTACTGCTGCAACGGAAGTCCATTTGTAGTAATTTCTTCTAGGTTTTAATGGAACCTGCTTTGTGAACCGCTCTTCTTTGGCTATTGAAAAGTACTGAAACACTGCTGTATATTGCTCTAGATGGGGCGCCACCTTTTCTTGAGAAAAATACTTTCTTAGCGTTTCTTCTTCAGCAACCGACGTAGTGGCTTCAAAATACTTTTCCAATAATTTTTCTATATTATCCAATTCCATAACTGTGCTTTTCTATTAATTTATTTCGTACTGACTTTCTAGCTCTGGACAAGGTCACTCGTACTGCGGTGGGATTCATATCCAACATAGTTGCAATTTCTTCAAAATCATATTCTTCTACATCTCTCAATTGTAGTACCATTTTTTGTTGTTCAGGTAATTCCTCCATTATTTTTTGCACCCAAGTCACACTATCACTTTGTTCCAATTGCTGTTGTAAAGAGATATTAGAATCTTCATAATTGCTATGTACCAATTTTAAATTACCTGCTTGTTTCGATTTTAATCTGTCCAAGCAGAAATTTTTTACCATCGTCATAGCAAAAGCCTCTACATTATTATACTGTTCCATGACATGCTTCTTAGACCACAATTTCAATAAAACTTCCTGAGTTGCGTCTTCTGCCTCCTCTGCTGATACCAACAAACGCTTTGCCATGCGGTACAACTTATCCTGAAAAGGCATTACAACATTCAAGAACTCAGTTTGTTTCATTGGACTTTTACTATTTCTTGGTTTGGCTTTATAATTGGAAGACGATAGTTATCGAATTTTGTTACAAATTATTTTTATTTCCTTTGAATGTAAGTAATTTAGGCAATTGTAAACTAAGTTATTTCAGATATCGTATATCAAATTAGTTTGCCGAAATTAAAGCTGCCCAATCTTTGGGATAATTTTTTGCCTTAAGCAAGTTTAGGAATATTAAAATAAAAGCTATGAAAAAGTATGTTTTGTTATTCCTGGGACTGAGTACTTTATTATCTAATTGTAAAAAAAACGATGATGATATGCCGGTACCGGAAACAGGTAATCCCCCACCTCAAGAAGCAGAACCTATAGTTCTAACTAACGAAATAAATGATTTTGTGTGGAGTGCTATGAATTCCTGGTATTTTTGGCA
>JBGTEN010000168.1:0-6393 GCA_041747755.1 Arenibacter sp.
CGAAGAAAAATGGCAAGCGACCTACATCGCACCGCTACAACCACATACCCTTGCTGCGTTCCCACCCTGGGGGATTTTGCAGGAGCTGGTCGTGTAGGACTTGCCGGTGCAAATATACAATCTTTTAAATTTGGCACAATCGTTTTACAATCTAAATTTAATTAAATAACTTGCCTTAAAAAGAGAAAATTAAAATGAGAAGTTTAAAAATTTTAGTGATACCTGCACTCCTTACTTTACTCTTATCATGCGGTGGAGGCAACACACAGAATACTCAATTTTTTGATATCCTAATCTCGGGAAACAAAAAAGAATTTAAAAAAAACGATAATTTAGAGGTATCTATACAAAGCAAGAAAGGAAAAATAGTTGAGAAAGTTACTTACTCCATTGACGGAAAAGTGTTACCGGAAAGCGGAAACAGTATACAACTGGAGGTTGATAAGCTAGGCGACAAAACATTAAAGGCTCTAGTGGAGTATGAAGGGGGTACTGCTGAAGTATTGAAAAAAATAAAGGTTCTAGCCCCAAATCCGCCTGAAATATACACTTATGAAATAGTGAATGAATATCCTCATGATATCGATGCCTATACTCAGGGCTTAGAATTTTACAAAGACACTTTGTACGAAAGCACTGGTCAGAAAGGGAAATCTTCCTTGCGGAAAGTTGATTTTAAAACCGGGAAGGTTCTTAAACAAATTGACCTCGAAAATTCACTTTTCGGGGAAGGTATTACCATTTTAGATAATAAAGTGTATCAACTTACATGGCAAAATGGAATCGGCTTTGTCTATGATATTTTTAGTTTTGAAAAGATAGATAGCTTTACTTATGGGAAAAGTAAAGAGGGCTGGGGATTGTGTAATGATGGCGAAAAAATATTTAAGAGTGATGGTACGGAGAAAATTTGGATTCTCAACCCTAAAACCTTGGCAGAGGAAGATTATATAGAAATTGTTACTGATAAATCGATCTTTAATAAAGCCAATGAGCTGGAGTATGTAGATGGAAAAATTTATGCCAATGTCTACCAAAAAGAGAGTATGATGATTATTGACGCAGCCAGTGGGGCAATAGAAGGTGTAATCAATTTTGGAGGACTAAAGAACAGAGTTACAAAGCACGACGCTTTGGATGTGCTAAATGGAGTTGCCTATCACCCCACAAAGAAAACATTTTTCGTAACCGGTAAAAACTGGGATAAACTTTTTGAAGTAAGCATTAAGAAAAAATGATAAAGACCTTTGATAAAACCATTCTAGTAGTGGAAGATGATTTAGATGACTTAAATCATGTAAACAATGTTCGCTATGTGCAATGGATTCAGGATATTTCTAAAGAACATTGGCAAACAAAAGCACCAAAACAACTTCGGGATAATATTATATGGGTAGTTCTAAATCACAATATAACCTATAAAAGTGCAGCGGTGTTAAACGATACCATTGTAATTAAAACTCACATTGCAGGAACAAAAGGCGCTATATCTACCCGGATTGTAGAGATGTTTAATGAAAAAACAAACGAGCTTATTGTACATTCAGAAACACAATGGTGTCTACTTAATTCAGAAACACTTCGTCCAACAAGAATATCCACCGAAATTCAAGATGTTTTTGAATCCGGAATTCAATCATCCATTTAACAAAAAAATATGAGTAAGTACTTCTATTTTTTTTTATTGGTAGGTTTTTTGGTTTTTTGGAATTCCTGCAGAAAAGATTTTGATTATGCTCAAAGTACCGGTAACTTAGAATTCTCCAGAGATACTGTTTATTTAGACACTACTTTTACAAATATAGGTAGTAGTACTTACGGAATAAAAGTATACAACCGAAGCAATAAGGATATTGAAGTTCCTATTATTAAACTATCCAAAGGAGAAACCAGCAGCTACCGTTTAAACGTGGATGGTATACCGGGAAAAACTTTTAGAGATATTCCGATATTGGCTAACGATAGTATTTACATCTTTATAGAACTTACTTTCAATATTACTCCCACTGGAGAGACGGAATTTTTATACACAGATAGTATTGAGTTTGATTCAGGGAATAATCTACAGAATGTTCATTTGGTGACTTTGATTAAAGACGCCATTTTTTTATACCCGGGCAGTGCAACAGGAAATTTTGAAGAAACCTTATCCTTAGGTTTGGACGATTCAGGTAGCGAAATTGCCATTAAAGGTTTTGAATTAAGGGGTGATCAACTAAACTTTACAAATGAAAGGCCTTACGTTATTTATGGATATGCCTCGGTGCCATCAGGTAAAGAATTGGTTGTAGATGCGGGGACCAGAGTGTATTTTCACAAAGATTCCGGAATATTGGTCAGACCCAATGCATCGCTTGTAGTAAATGGAGAACTGAGTTCAGATCTTTCAACTTTAGAAAATGAAGTCATTTTTTCAGGAGATCGTTTGGAAACCTCTTACAAAGAGGTATCGGGTCAGTGGGGGACTATTTGGATGATGAAGGGTAGTCTAAATAATCAAGTAAATTACCTTACCATCAGGAATGGTACTGTTGGAATATTTGTAGAAGGGGACGAAGTTCTGGACTCCCCTACTCTGTCTATAAAAAACACGCAGATCTATAATAGCGCAAGTATTAATTTATGGGCAAGAAATGCTAAAATTACAGCAGAAAATTTAGTTTTGGGTAATGCCGGTGGCACTTCATTGTATTGCAATGGCGGTGGGGACTATTCATTCGCACATGCAACCATAGTAAACTATTGGCGTGATGGTTTTAGAACTGGTTTTGCCTTACAAGTAGACAATTTTTTAATAACTCCAAATGGTGTTGAGAAAGCGCAACTCGTCAGAGCCGATTTTATAAATAGTATAATTTTTGGTAACAGAGCGCAGGAGTTTTCTCTAAATGCAGCGGAAGGAGGGATTTTTAATTTTAACTTTACCAATTCGTTACTGAAATTTCAGGCAACTCCCTTTTTTACCCAAAATAATCTCTTTTACAATTTTGAGGATACTGCATTATACAACGGAGTTTTAGTCAATCAAGATCCTGAGTTTATTGATGTTTTGAAATATAACTTTAGCCTTGGCGAAAATTCTCCTGCGATAGGTAATGCAGAATTAAATACCGCCAACACCATTCCTTTTGATATTTCGGGAAGAGATAGAACAATTTTACCCGATATTGGCGCGTATCAAACCTTGCCAAAAAATTGAATTTTTGGACATTTAGCCATCTTTGAAAGATTTTACTTTCAAAAATCGCTTTTGGGTTGAATTTTCTTTACTAAAACCTTAGTTTTTCTAAGGTTAAAATGTAATTCCATTTGGTTAAGTATGATTAATTTGTACGCAAATTACTGATATGGAGTACTCTTACGTAATTATCGACTCAGATGCGACTTCCAACCTTCAACTGCAGCACTACTTGGAGGAGTATGGTGATTTTGCATGTACTGCATTGGCAAGAAGTAGTTCTGAGGGCCTAAATCAAATCCTTAAAAAAAATCCGGATATTGTTTTTATCAATCTAAACGAAAAGGCAAACGAGTATTTTCAAATAGTTAAGGAATTGCATCAGTATTTCTCTGAAATCCCCATTTTAATTGCTATATCCAAGAGCAAGGACTATGCTTACGAAGCAATTAAAAATAATTTTTTTGACTATTGGTTATTACCCTATAATGAGTTTGATATTCGAAAGACCATACTTCGGGTTAAAAAAAGAATTGCAAAAGAGAGTACTGCACCAATGCTTTGTTTAAAATCATACCAGGATTACCGCTATTTAGATACAGATGAAATTCTGTATTTAAAGGCTGATAATAATGCCACCGACTTCTTTATGAAAGACGGTACCACCATTAGTGCTTATAAGACATTAAAAAGTTTTGAGGACCAATTACCTAAGAATTTTGTTAGGGTTCACCAAAGCTATATTTTAAATACGTCTTATATTTCCCGTATCGACTACGGAAAGTCTATCTGCTCAATAAAAGGGGGAAAAATTCAATTACCATTTTCCAAGACTTACAAAGAAAATATAGATAGCTTAAAACGGATATTATCCAAAAATACAATTAGCGCACTTAATTAGAAGAATTCTCTCAGAATTAGATTAAATACTAACAGAAAAGTCGCTTTTACTAATAGATATTTTCCTACAACACTACTTTTTTTAGCTTTAATTAGTTTTACAACATAATTAAGAAACCAATCTAAATCAAAAATAATATGAAAAAAGTAATGAGTGTTTTGGCAGTAGCGCTTTTTAGTGTTGGGGTTTATTCTTACAATGAGTATTCATCAGTAAATAAAGTGCAATTGGATATCCAAAATATGGATAACGCTATTGCTACGGATGGTACAGTGAACCCAAAAGATAAAAGGACGTTTACAGATGGTACTGTGAATCCGAAGGATAAGAGAACATTCACGGATGGCACCGTAAATCCAAAAGATAAGAGAACTTAATAAAATATTTTTTACAAAAAAAGGCCTTAAATCATCAGATTTAGGGCTTTTTTTTTACCTTGTAGGAAAATTATAGTAACCCTATATGGTATACGTTTATTAAATGGATTCTCCAATAAGTTTACTAAAGACTATATTCATCTACTATTTTTTGTCTTTTCTATTATTTATTTCTTGCAAGAACCAGCTAGAAGAGAATTCAACTGTATTAGGAACGGCAAAAAGTGATAGTATTTCTTATTGGATTTCTGAAGGAAAAGACAATAGTCTCTCCATAGATTTTCGAAAGCAGCAGCTTCAACTCGCCTACTCAAAAATCAAATCATTAAAAAACGATTCTCTCAAAGTTAAATATTTATCTCAAATTTCATTAGCGTATTTGAGGTTGGATGATTCTTTAAAATTTAGAACATCAAATAAAGAGACTTTGTATCTCGCCGATCGTATCAATGATTCAATTACTCAAGCTGAAAGCCACTGGGATTTAGCCGATTATTTCTCCGAAAACGCCGTTCCTGATAGTGCTTTTTATCATTTTGCAGCGGCTCAAAAAATGTATAGTGGTTTAAAGGATAACTTCATGGCCGCCCGAATGCTTTATAATATGGGAAATGTTCAGGCCGATGTTAAAGACTATACCGGCAGTGAGATTAACACCATTAACGCAATTGAACTTTTAAAACCGTTACAGAAAGATATTTACTTATTTTATTGTTACAATTTATTAGGCTCTATTTCACTAGAAATTAATGAATATGATAGAGCTTTGGAATATTATCAAACTGCGATAACTTATCTAGACAACGTTGAGGAAGTTGGAAACTTGCAACAGATGTCTCACAATAATATTGGTATGGTTTATCAAGAGCAAGGAAATGATATTAAAGCAATTCCCTATTTTAAAACGGTGCTGGGGGCAGGAAATTTGCAAACGGATGAACCATTGTTATATTCCAGAACCTTAAGCAATCTAGCTTTCAGTAAGTTTAAAACCAGAGATACCACAGAGGTGCTTAATCTTTTAAATAGGGCAATAACTATTCAAGACAGCATACATGATATTAATGGTATAGCCCGTACTCATTACAATTTGGCAGAGTTTTATCTGGAGCAAAAAGATACCGCTTTAGCACTGGTGCATGCCCGTAAAGCCAAAATGTATGCAATGGAAAGCAATAATAATCAAAGATTGTTGCAAACATTACGGCTTTTTCCGCACTTAGATCCAAAAAACACTTATTCCTATGCTGAGGAGTATATTACATTAGATGACAGTTTACAACGAGAAGAACGCAGGATAAGGGATAAGTTTGCCCGTATCCGCTTTGAGACCAATGAAGTACTTCTTAATAATCAACTATTGGCAAGGCAACGGCAACTGTGGATTGGTATTGCTGCCGGTTTATTATTATTAGCCATCGCAGCCTTCATTATAATCAACCAAATACGTAGAAATCAAAAATTACAATTTCAAAGAAAACAGCAGGAGAGTAACCAAGAAATTTTTAATTTACTACTTTCTCAAAAAGGAAAACTGGAGGAGGGCAAACATTTGGAACAGCGTCGGGTTTCTGAAGAACTACACGACAGTATTCTGAGTCAAATGTTAGGAATTCGACTTGTTCTTACCGCTTTGAACGGTAAAACTGATGAAGATGCAATATCCAAACGAGCAGAACTCTTAAAGAAACTTCAGGAGTTGGAAGAGGAAATACGCACAATTTCCCATGAATTAAATGCTGCATCTTACCAAAAAATCCATAACTTTATGAGATCAATACAAGAATTGTTGGAAACGTTTAAGAACTCTTCCAAGATTAATTTTGAATTTAGTTACGAATCTGAAGTGGATTGGGATCAATTAAATGGAGATATTAAGATTAATTTATACCGTATCATTCAGGAGATTTTACAAAATTGTGTTAAACATGCTTTGG
>JBGTEN010000169.1:0-12381 GCA_041747755.1 Arenibacter sp.
TAATGTGGTGGTGAATACCTCCGGAAACAGGGTATTCACAGCCTCAAAAGTAATTATTTGCAACGGGAGTGATTTCAAAATCTTATATCCGCAACTTTTTAATGAGAGCGATTTGGTAGTGTCCAAATTACAAATGATGCAAACAGAACCTCAACCTAAGTATCGGTTAAAAGGGTCAGTTTTAACCGGCTTGTCCATTAGACGTTATGAGGCTTTTGAGGAATGTCCCTCATTTAGAGCAATTAAAGAGAAAGAGGACAAGCAAAGTATGGAAAAGAAATGGGGGGTTCATATTTTATTCAAGCAGGCAACAGATGGTTCGGTGATTATAGGTGATTCCCACGAGTATGCCTCGGCCGGGGATATGGACAGTTTAGGCTTTGATCTTAAAATGGAGATAGACAACTTTATCCTATCAGAGGCAAAGAAAATTATAGATTTACCCAATTATACCATTAGAAACAGGTGGTTCGGTATGTATTCCCAATGTAAAACCGTAGACATCTTTCAGCATACAATAGACAAAAATATACATATAGTTACTGGTATTGGGGGCAAGGGGATGACCGGAAGCGCAGGGTTTTCAAAACAAAATATAGATTCAATTTTTAATTTTTAAGCATGCAGCAAATAGAATTAGTGGTTTTTGATATGGCAGGAACCGTGGTTAATGAGGATAATGTAGTCTACAAAACCTTGCAAAAGGCAATAAACAAAAAAGGATACCTGTTAACGCTGGACTTTGTACTGGAGCATGGAGCAGGAAAGGAAAAACATCAAGCCATAAAAGATATTTTAACAAAGGAGGAAGGTTCTTTTGTTGCGGAGACTGCAGCGGAGATATTTGCAGATTTCAAACATATGCTAGAGCAAGAATATCTGGCCTTAGAGGTTGATACCTATTCCGGTGTACCGGAATTGCTGGAGTTTCTTCAAAAGGCGAATATAAAGGTAGCGCTGAATACAGGGTATGATAAAAATACCGCACAACTGTTGTTGGATAAGATGAAATGGAAATTGGGAGTACATTATGATGCGCTTATAACGGCAGATGATGTTAAACGAGGAAGGCCACATCCGGATATGATTTTTGAAGCTATGGAGGTGCTTCGGGTTGCCGAGCCCCACAAAGTATTAAAAGCAGGGGATTCCGTTATCGACATTGAAGAAGGGAAAAATGCGAATTGTGGTATAACCGTGGGTGTAACCACAGGTGCCCATACGCGAGAGCAACTTACTGCGGCTAAGCCCACTTATGTTTTGGATTCTTTACTGGAGCTTAAGACAATTTTAAAATAGAGAGAGGAAAGCTAAAAAAAGAAGTAAAAAACTAGCATTTTTGAAGAAACAGTGCCGCGGTTTATGGGTACATGGGAAATTCTACCGTCAAAGAAAATGGAATCACCTTCTTTTAATAACACCTCTTCCTCTCCAATGTTATAGTAACATTCCCCTGAAATAAGATACTTAAACTCGAACGCATCGGTGGTAACTTTTTCCCTTTGGGAATCAGGTTTTACTTCAAGCAAAACAGCCTCAAAACCTAGGGAAGAAAGTTGCTTTCCAAAAATGTAGTGATACACAAAACCTACCGCATCATCTTCTTTCTCAATAAGGGTATGCTCTTCTTTTCTGGAGACAATGTAATTAGCTCCGTTTACTTGGGGCATCCCTCCAAAGAAATCCACGACTTCTACCTCTAAAGCACTAATTATTTTTATAAGGACAGGTAGAGAGGGAATGGTTCTGCCATTTTCAATCCTGGAAATAAGGCCATTGGTAACTTCTGCCCTAATGGCAATTTCACTTATGGTTTTTTTACTTTCCTTACGGATTTCCTTAATCCGCTTTCCAATCCCAATTAGATAATCCTGCATATCAATATTATTTCTCAAAATACCTTTTAAGAGGTATTGCCAATTGCTCAAATATAAAACTTTGAGCCAAATGATAACCCATTAAATAGTAGCAAAACACAAATATTTCTTGTAACGGCATTGTTCTTTGCACTTGAGTATTTGTAAATATTTTTTGTTAACCATTTCATAATGTAGTTCACATAAAAATTGCAATATGGTAATATAAACAAGCACTTCATTTAACTTTTCCAGTAGATATTTGTTTCGTAATATTTAACCAAAGTTTACAAATATGAAAATGAAAGAAAAACTGTGTATTATGGCATTTGCTTTTTTAGCAGCTGCTATTGGTCATTCCCAAAATACATTGAGGGGGAAGGTCTTAGATGAAAATAACATTCCGTTGCCCGGAGCATCGGTGGTTGTTAAAGGGAGTAGCGCAGGTGTGGCTACGGATTTTGACGGGAATTTTGCCATTGAAATTTCCAATTCAGATGCGGTTTTGGTGATAACCTATATAGGATATTTTGCCAAGGAAGTCAGTGGTGGTATACAAGACAATTTGGTTGTGGTGTTGCAACCCGATTCGCAACAATTGGATGAGGTGGTAGTAACTGCTTTGGGTATTAAAAAAGAGAAGAAGCGGTTGGGTTATGCGGTACAAGAAGTAAAAGGAGACGATTTAGTAACGGCGAGAGAAACCAACGTAACTAATTCACTGGCAGGTAGGGCTGCCGGTGTGCAAGTAACCGGTGGCAGTTCGGGGGTAGGGTCTACCTCATTGATTGTTATCAGGGGAGAAGGATCATTAATTCCCGGAAACAATTCACCGCTTTTTGTGGTAGATGGTATACCTATTAACAATCGTACCGTCAGCAATTCCGTAGAAGGGAATTTGGAAACCGATTTTGGAAACGGCGCACAAGACATTAATCCGGATGATGTAGAATCGATATCGATATTGAAAGGCCCTAACGCCACAGCATTGTATGGTTCACGGGGCATGAACGGGGTTGTTTTGGTTACCACAAAAACCGGAAAAAGCAAACAAGGTCTTGGCGTAAGTATTACGCAAAACATGACCTTTGAGGATCCCTTGCGCATACCCAGATATCAAAACCAATACGGGCAAGGTGCTGGCGGAGAATTTGCCTTTTTAGATGGTTTTGGAGGTGGAATTAATGATAACATTGATGAGAGTTGGGGGCCTCTGCTAGATGGTAGATTAATAGCGCAGCACGATAGTCCTACTACCAGTGGTTTTAGGGCAGGCGATTTTGCCGTACGTCCACGAAATCCCGATGGTACTTTCGCCGATCAAATAATTCCTACGCCTTGGGAACCACAACCCGGAAATATTGAAGACTTTTTTAGAACCGGTACCACAAGTACCACGAATATTTCCGTGACCGGTGGTAATGAATTCGGCGATTTGCGACTTTCCTTAACCAACCTTACCAGCGAGGGTATTTTACCCAATGCCGATTTTGATCGCAAAACGTATGCCTTAAGCGGCTCTTATAAACTAAGCGATTGGCTAAAGGTATCCTCTTCGCTTAATTACGTAAACAGCAGTAGTAATAACAGACCTAATAATTCCTATGGCACAGAGAACATTATGTATCTGTGGGTGTGGTTTGGTCGCCAAATTAATATGAATTCGTTGCGGGACTATTGGCAACCCGGTTTAGAAGGCAGGCAACAGTTCAATTTTAATTACAACTGGCACGACAATCCGTTTTTAACTATGTTTGAGAACACCAATGCCTTTGACAAGCACCGAATTTTTGGATTTGCCAGAGTTGATATGGACTTAACCAAAGACTTGTCCTTAATGGTTAGGACAGGAATCGATTATTTTAATGAATTAAGAATTGGGAAAAGAGCTTTCAGTTCGCAGCGATTTGCCAGAGGACAATATAGAGAAGACGATATTTTCTTTAAGGAGCAAAACACCGATTTTCTATTCCAATACAATAAAGAGGTAACTAAAGATGTTAGCTTGGGTTTCTCCTTCGGAGGAAACCTGAGGGACGAGGAAAATCGCTATAAACGTATCAGTGCCAACTCCTTGTCCATTCCCGGAATTTTCAATTTTGAAAATGCCGCAGAACCCTTGTCTAAAACACAATTTATAGATGGCAGAAAAGTAAATTCGCTCTATGCCTTTGCAAATGTGGCCTACAAGAATTATTTGTTCCTCGATGTTACCGGTAGAAACGATTGGTCCAGCACCTTACCTAGCGATAACAATTCCTATTTTTATCCATCGGTGGGCGTCAGCGCTGTGCTTTCAGATATGTTTCAGATCGGCGGGCCTGTTTCCTTCCTTAAACTACGCGGTGGTTGGGCCGTAGTGGGTAACGATACCGATCCTTTTGCACTCCGCAACACGTTTTCTTTCGATGAGCCTTTTGGCAATTCGCAAAGAGTAAGTGCCTCTAATGTGTTAAAAAACGAAAACTTAAAGCCCGAAGAGGCTACCTCCATAGAAGTGGGGGCCGATTTGCGTTTTTTTAATAATCGTTTAGGTCTCGATGTTACCTACTATAATTCTACAGTAGAGAATCAGATTATTACCCTTCCGGTCTCTAATACCTCCGGATTTAATTCAAGGATTATTAATGCAGGTGAAATACGGAATTACGGAATAGAAGTAGTGTTAAACACGGTACCCGTTAAAACCAAGGGTGGATTTACGTGGAATAGTGATGTTAATTTTACCGCTGCCCGAGGTGAAGTTAAATCTTTGATTGATGGGCTAGAAACTCTGGAGATATCATCGAATTACATTAATGTTCTAGCCAAAGTAGGCGGAAGAATGGGCGATGTGTACGGAACAGGTTTGCTTACCGTAGATGATCCGAATAGTCCATTTTTTGGCCAAGTGATACACAATTCGGACGGATTCTCTATACGTGATCCGGAACTTAAAAAGTTAGGAAATTACAATCCCGATTTTATGTTAGGTTGGCAAAATACGTTTACTTATAAAGGTTTCAATCTGGGTGTGCTTTTCGATTGGCGTCATGGCGGCGTGGTTAATTCTAGAACAGTTCTTATTGGTGGAACGTCTGGATTAATGGATTTTACTGCCGTAGGCAGGGAAGAAGGAATCATTTCAGAAGGGGTCATTCAAAATCCGGATGGCAGTTTTAGACCCAATGATGTGCGCCTTAGCGGGAGGGATTTTTACTGGTGGAAATTCAACCGTACAAATGAAGAAATAGGGATGTTCGATGCGTCTTTTTTAAAGCTTAGAGAGGTGCGTTTAGGCTACAATTTTCCATCCAAGATGTTAAAGAATACATTTATAAGAACCCTAAACCTATCCTTAGTCGGAAGAAATCTTGCTCTTTGGACAGAAAATCCACATTTTGATCCTGAAACACTATCCTTTAGCGGCGGCACCATAGTGCCCGGAGTGGAGGACATGGCAACACCAAGTTCCCGAAGTGTTGGTTTCAATATTAATGTAACATTCTAAATTTTACGGAAATGAAAAAATTTATTTTACTAGGTAGTATCGTTTTGGCATTGACTGTATTGAGTTGCACCGAAGGCTTCGAGGAAACAAACACCAATCCAAATCAACCGGAGGAAGTAAGCTCAGATTTGTTGCTTGCCACCGTTTTGAGCACTATGGCAAATAGTGCCGCCAGCACTGGTTGGGGCAATGGGAATGTAGTAGCTCAGCTTACTGCCAAAATCAATTTTACTGGATTTGACCGCTATGACTGGGGATCAGAGTCTGGTCTTTGGAACTTACACTATGGAATTCTTCCGGAAATAGATATCATACTGGAATCGGCTAGAGCAGAAGAAACAAAGAACAGTTCGTACGAAGGCATTGCGCTGATCATGCGATCTTACGTTTTTGCGATCCTTACGGACAACTGGGGGAATGTACCCTTTACAGACGCAATAGATGGTGTTAATGGTAATTTTACGCCTGCTTATGACGATCAAGAAATTATTTATAATGGTATTTTAAATGATTTGGAAACCGCCGAGGTACTTTTAAGAGCAGGTGACCCCGTATTTGGCGGTGATATTATCTATGGGGGCAACACTGCGCAGTGGCGTAAATTTGCAAATTCGTTACGATTGCGATATCTCATGAGAATCTCAGGTAAAAGAGATGTGTCTTCCGAGATTCAAGCCATTTTCAATAGCGGGGTATTTATAGCCACGAACGAAGACAATGCGGTAATGCTTTATCCTGCCACCACACTAATCGATTCTTGGCCTGTAAGCCGAAGTCGCGTAGGAAGTTTTGACGAGTTTAGGATGAGCGAAACAATTGAGTCCGTACTGAAAGGGTTTAATGATAATCGTTTACAAAAATGGTTTCAACCAACAGATAACCCATCAGACGATCCTAATCTTTTTGTTGGCTTACCTAATGGTTTAAGTGAAGACAATGCATCCAATTTTAATGGTGGTGCAAGTAATGTTTCAAGATTAAGACAGTCCTTCTTCTTTGATTCTCCAAACTCCGTAAAGGCAGCCATACTTCAAAGTGCAGAAGTTCATTTTATTTTTGCTGAGGCCATGCAGCGCGGTCTCATTGCCGGAGATGCGGAAACGCTTTACAACGAAGGGATAAGACTTTCTTTTGAGTATTGGGATATTACCCAGGATTTGGGTGCGTACCTCTCCCAGAACGGCGTTGCCTACGATGGCCAATTGGAAACCATTATTACGCAAAAGTGGCTGGCATCATTTCTGGTAGGATTCGAGGGTTGGTACGATTTTAGACGAACTGGATTGCCATCCTTTATCGTTCCCGGCTCTGATAATGTTAATGATGATCGTGTGCCGGTGCGTTTCCTGTATCCCGATTCGGAACAAACCCTTAATAGTCAAAATTTTGAGGCAGTAGTCTCCAAAATCGGAGGCAATGATATTAACATAAAGGGCTGGTGGGAGCAATAAACTGTCATACCGGATATTTAAAATGAAATACCACTTACTTTTTTATGTACTCATGACCATAGGGATTTTCTCCCTGTGGTCTTGTATTGATAAGAAACCACTTCACTCCAATCTGGGCATAAAGCATGTCGTTGTTATTGGTTTTGATGGACTGAGCCCAGATGGGTTGCAAAACAGTTCCACGCCCAATTTTGACCAATTGATGAACGAAGGTTCCCATACCTTACATGCCCGATCTGTAATGCCTACATCCTCTAGTCCAAACTGGGCGTCCATGATTATGGGAGCCGGGCCGGAACAGCACGGTATTACTTCGAACGCTTGGGAAAAGGATAATTTTGTATTGCCCACTATCTCGCAAAGTGAGGATTTTTTGTTTCCCACGATTTTTCATCTCATTGATAAACAAATACCCAATGCCGAAATTGGAGCCATATATCATTGGGACGGTTTTGGCAGGTTGTTCGAAAAAAATGCAGTGGATTATAATATTAGTCCGGAAACAGAAGCGGAAACCGCAGCATTGGCAAGCCGGTACATCCAAGAAAAAAAACCACATTTTACATTTATCCACTTAGACCATATAGATCATGCCGGGCACGAGTTTGGCCATGGTACAAAGGAATATTATGATGCGGTAGAAAAGGGCGACAAGCTTCTTGGGGAAATTATTGAAGCCATAGGAAAAGCAGGTATAGAAAAGGAAACTCTGGTAATCATCAGTTCAGATCACGGTGGTGTGGGTAAGGGTCACGGCGGAGAATCCCTTCAGGAAATGGAAATTCCCTTTATTTTATGGGGAAAATCAATAAAAAAAGGACAAAGGTTAAAACACCCGGTTTATCAGTACGACAATGCAGCAACGGTAGCTTTTGCCTTAGGGTTAGAAATCCCTGTAGCATGGATTGGAAAACCGGTGAAGACGGCTTTCAATGGTTTTGAAACAGTAGACGCCTATCCTACTGTTGAAAGGGTTAAGGAGCCTGTAATACTTCCAAAAGCTGAGGGGTATAAAAAAGCAGGAGGATTATTTACCGATTTGGCCACAATTCTTTTTGAAAACCCAAATCCCAACGGTGAGATTCGATTTACGGTTCATGGTTCTTTGCCCAATGCCAATTCTGAATTGGCGGATAAGGCGGTGGTTTTGGATAAAAACACTGTAATACGAAGCGCTGTTTTTATCGATGACCAGATTGCCAGCAATATTAGTGACGCCTATATAAGAGTCAAAAAAAATGAAAAAATAGTTCCGGTGAAGTACGAGGTTTTCTATTTGGATAACCTTAGCAATATCCCTGTCTTAGATGGGAAAACGGCAAATGCAAAAGGAAGCACGTTTGAAATCACCTCAGATGCGATAAAAGAAGCGATTAAAAATAATACCGTGGTTCGTTTCAGAACCAACCTGCTTACAGAATCGGAGGGGAAATATCAGTTTTACATCCGATCCGATGATGGTAGCAGGCTTTGGGTGAATCATACTCTGGTGGTTGATAACGATGGGGATCATGGGGTGATAGAAAAGGAAGGGAGTATTTACTTATTGCCCGGCATCCATCCTATAGAGGTGATTTGGTTTAATGGCGGTGGTGAAGGCTGGTTAGATGTATTTTATAAAACCGACGGTGTACCCAAACAAATTTTACCTACAACACGATTACAATAAATGTTTTTAAGAATTTTTTTTCTGTTTTGTTTCATTAGTTCAACGGCACTTCTGCATTCCCAACAGGACGTATTTCCTGCTTGGGAAGAAGGGGTGTTAGAGCTGCATCATATCGCTACAGGAAGAGGCAATGCCACTTTTGGAATTTTCCCGGACGGCACTACCATACTCATTGATGCGGGCGATATGTCGGAAACACATCCCAGAACCCTATCCGATAGAAATACCGAAGTAACCCCAAACAGAAGTAGAACCGCACCCGAGTGGATTGTGGATTATGTGGATCAGTTTTTACCCAAAAACCGGGCAAGATACCTGGATTATGCCCTTATTACCCATTATCACGATGATCATTTTGGGGAAATGGATGCCACTAGAATAAAGTCAGCCGAGGGTGATTATTTTTTAACAGGAATTACAGCAGTAGGGGATATGCTGCCTATCAATAAAATGATAGACAGGGGAAGTACCTATCCCATAGACCTAAAAGACACCAGAATTCAATTTGATTTAAATAAAGACGATGATTATGGCATGATCACCACCTTAAAGAATTACTGGAATTTTATTGCCTATCAATCCAAACAAAATGGCCTTGTACATGAAGCATTGCTGCCGGGTACTTTAAATCAAATCCGATTGACAAATTCACCTGATAAATTTGCAAACTTTCAAGTGCGTAATATTTCAGTAAACGGACAAGTTTGGATCGGAGAAAAGGAAAATTATTTTTCACTTTTTGAAAAGGAGCATTACCCGAGTGAAAATCCTCTAAGTACGTGTATTAAAATTTCTTATGGTGATTTTGATTATTTCACCGGTGGCGACATTAGTGGCGTAAATGCGTATGGCGAAAGCGATTTTGATTCGGTAGAATCGCATATTGCTCCTGTGATTGGGGCCGTGGATGTGGCAACCCTGAACCACCATGGCAACCGAGATTCCCAAAACACTTTGTATGTAAGAACGTTGCGTCCTAGGGTATGGATTGGTCAAAGTTGGTCTTCGGACCATCCAGATAACAATGTTTTAAGGAGAATCCTCTCAGAGAAGCTCTATCCGGGATCTCGGGATGTTTTTGCAACCGCTTTGTTACAACCCAATATCTCTGTTATTGGCGGACTTACCAATCGATATAAAAGTCAGCAAGGGCATATTGTAGTACGGGTGTACGATTCGGGGAAAAAGTACGATATTTATGTACTTAATGATCAATCGGAGAAGCGAGAGGTCATAGCTAAATACGGACCCTATGCATCACGATAACACAACGGATAAGTCCTTTTCCAAGAGCGTAGAAGGCGACATCAATGTCACCGCAGCAAGAAAGGAATGGAACGAGAATCAAGTAGATGAATACACAAAACACATCCTGGAAAAAGATGAAAAATACTTCCTGCATCAGGCACTTTCTACCCCTTGTCTAGACGTTTTAAAAAGCTGTGAAGGGGCTTACATTGAAAATATTTCCGGCAAGAAATACCTGGATTTTCATGGCAATAATGTGCATCAAATAGGCTTTTCGCATCCAAAGTTAATCCAAGCGCTTACCAAACAATTGCAAGGACTTACTTTTTCTACACGACGCTATACCAATGAAACTGCGATAGCTTTCGCAGAAAAACTGACATCGCTGACGCCTCCGGGGCTTACTAAAATTTTAATGACACCCAATGGGAGTTCGGCCATTGGTATCGCCTTAAAATTGGCCCGAGCGGTTACAAAAAAGTTTAAGGTGATTTCCTTTTGGGATGCGTTTCACGGTGCCTCTTTGGATGCCATCAGTGCCGGCGGAGAGGCCGTATTTCGGGAGTATATGGGTCCCATGATGCCCGGCGTTGAGCGTATTCCGCCCCCTATAACTTATCGGGGTATTTTTGAAGGCGATGAAGATAAATGTTTGGAGTATTTGGAATATGTTATAAAAAAAGAAGGTGATATTGGTGCCTTTCTGGCAGAAACGGTTCGAAATACAGATGTACAGATCCCGTCGAAAAACTTTTGGAGATCGGCTCGCGAGATTTGTGACCGGCATGGATTGCTTTTAATTCTTGACGAAATTCCCATTGCTCTGGGTAGAACAGGAAAGATGTTTGCTTTTGAGCATTATGGCATTGAACCCGATATCCTTTGTTTGGGCAAAGGATTGGGCGGGGGCATTATACCGCAAGCAGCCATAGTAGCCCGGGAAGAATACAATCGGTTTGGCGATATTTCCCTTGGCCATTATACCCATGAAAAGAGTCCGCTTGGCGCAGCCGCCGGCTTGGCAACCTTGCAGATTCTAGAAGAGGAAAAGTTAATTGAAAAGACTGCCGTGGATGGTGTATTTATGCAAGAAGAACTAGAGAAACTCCGGTTAAAACACCCGATTATTGGAGATGTAAGAGGCGTAGGGCTGCTTTGGGGGGTAGAATTAGTGAAGGACAGAAGTACCAAAGAAAAGGCAGTGGATACGGCAGAAAAAGTGATGTACGCTTGTTTGAAGCAAGGGCTTAGCTTTAAAGTTTCAGCGGGTAATGTACTGCAACTTTCTCCGGCCTTAACCATTTCAAGAACCCAATTGAACACGGCTCTTCAAATACTAGAAGAAAGCCTTATAAAAGTAACCACCAATCATCCATCTAAATGAAGAAGCACACCTTTACATTATTACTTTTTTTTGGTTTAGCTACCGGACTTATGGCTCAGGAGAGTTTGCCAAATATTTTGATACAGCCTTATTTACAAGACGCCACCCCAAATTCCATTAAAATTATGTGGGAAACCAGTTCCGGGGAAGAAAGCTGGGTAGAATATGGCCTTACCCCAAAAATGGGAAAGAAGGCACAGGGAATGGCTTTTGGTATCAATTTTACCGCTTCCCGAGTTCATGAAGTAAAACTTGAAGGGTTACAACGGTTTACTACCTACTACTATAGGGTTAGAACAGGGAAAGTCACTTCCAATATATTTCAATGTAAAACCCCACCTTTTGCAGATGATCAGGAGTCGTTTAATATCATCGCCATGAGCGACATGCAAAAAGACCACAATCAACCCGATAAATGGCACGAAGTTGCTAACGAGGGCGTAATCGATTATCTAAAAAATAATAATGACGGAACCCTATCAGACCATTTGGCTTTAATAATGATTCCGGGAGATTTGGTAGAGAACGGCACCAAATACGAGCAGTGGAAAAATGATTTTTTTAATCCGGCCGAAAATTTGTTTTCTCAGGTCCCATTATATCCTACTCCGGGAAACCATGAAAAAAATTCCCAATTCTATTTTCATTATTTTAGTTTACCCGAAAATGGGACTCCGGCCTATGCGGAGCATTGGTGGTACAAAGATTACGGCAATACCAGAATCATCGGACTCGATTCCAATTCCGGTTATCGCGATCTTAAAGAACAATATCAATGGCTAGAGCAGGTTTTGGAGGCAACGGCTTCAAATCCGGATATCGATTTTGTCTTTGCCCAATTGCATCATCCTCATAAATCAGAATTATGGATTCCCGGGGAAGAAGAAAGTACCGGGAAAGTGGTGCAATTATTAGAAAAATTTAGCACAACAACAGGAAAACCAAGTCTGCATTTTTTTGGCCATACCCATGGCTATTCCAGAGGACAATCTAAAGACCATAAACATTTATGGATTAATGTAGCCTCTGCAGGGGGAGCTATTGATAATTGGGGCGAATTTGAGGGCAGGGATTATGATGAGTTTACGGTGACTCAAGACGATTATGGTTTTGTGCTGGCTGAGGTAGATGCAGATGGTAACGATCCTAAATTTACCATTAAACGAATCAGTAGAGGAAATGAAATGGGGGTTCGTGAAAATGAAATAAGAGATAGTATTACCATTTACCGAAAAGAGCGAAAGCCATTGCAACCTATTACAGTATCTCCTGTTAATGTAACC
>JBGTEN010000170.1:0-6823 GCA_041747755.1 Arenibacter sp.
CGAATGGGGTTAAATTATAACGATCTCTATAAGAGCGCTGTTTTACTAAATCTTACTAAAAAAAATGTGCTAATGAAAGATGATGTGGGTTCGATAGATTTTATTTTGGGAGACAACCTTAGATATGACTTCCAATATTATGTTGATAAGGGTTTTTATTGGAGTTTTGGTATCAATTCTAGGTTCAATGCTTTTTCGAAAGATATAAGTTACGATTTCATTCGGCTTAATTTCGAAGAAGGAATAAATAGCAATATCAACAGAATTAACTTAGATGTTACTGATATTACCAATCAGGTTTATCTGCAAACAGTATTGAAAGAAGAGTTTGCCTTTATTTTAGGAGTGGAACATAAATTCTTAAAATATAGTTCAAGAACAATAAACCAGCTTATTAATGAGGAAAATCCGGAAACAGAAAACTTGCCTAACGAGAGAACCTTTTTTGAGAAAAGTAATTATTTCAGTGCCTACAGTCAATTAATTTTGGACACATATGACGATAAATTTTTTCCTTCCAGAGGCGTTTACTTTGGAGGGGATTTTCATTATTACATACTTTCCTCCGATTTCAATAATAATTTTAAAGATTTTTCTATTACCAAGGCCAGAATGGGAACTGCGTTCCCAATAGCAAATAAACTTTCCATGAATATAGAAGCCTCCGGAGGCTTTAAACTGGGGACATCCAGAGTAGGTTCCTTTGATTTTGTTCTAGGTGGTTTTGGAACTGATATGATTAACAGCTTTATTCCATTTTTTGGGTATGATTTCTTAAGCCTTCCAGGGAATAGTTTTGTTAAAGCATATGCAAAGCTCGATTACGAGATAGCCCCAAAAAATCATTTAATGTTCGCAGCAAATTTCGCCAATGTAGACGATGATCTTTTTAGAACAGGAGAATGGTTTACTACACCAAGTTTCTCTGGATATGGCTTAGGATATGGTTGGGAGTCGTTTCTGGGACCTATTCAGGTAATGTATTCTTTTTCACCACAGCGCAAAAGCAGCAATCTATTTTTTAGCTTGGGATATTGGTTTTAGGACATTTTTTACCGATTGTCTTGGTCCTGGATCAAAACCATGTAAGTGCAAATTTATTGCGATATTTGTAGTATGAACTTCTTAAAGGCACAACATTCCAGGATTGACATAACATCCCATGTAAGGGCAATGTGGTAAATTTGATGGGCTACTAAACCCCAAATTCAAAAGAATTATTTTGCTATTGGCAAATGAAATCAAAAAACCAATATTATGGCACTATTAGACAATACCTCATTACAATTACCCAAGCAAAATCCGGAGGCAGAAGATTTCCTTCCTTTACTGGGTACTGATTATGTAGAACTTTACGTTGGCAATGCAAAACAAGCAGCTTACTATTATATGTCGGCTTGGGGTTTTCAACCCTTAGCTTATGCAGGTCTGGAAACAGGACGTAAGGACAAGGTTTCCTATGTAATTAAGCAAGACAAAATTAAATTAGTCCTTACCTCTCCCTTGAAATCCGGTGGGGATATAAATAAACATATAGACTCCCACGGTGATGGCGTAAAAGCAATTGCCCTTTGGGTAGATGATGCTTTCAACAGCTATAAGGAAACAACTTCCCGGGGAGCAAAAGGATATTTAGAGCCTCTAATCCTTGAAGATAGGGACGGAAGGGTTTGCATTTCCGGAATTCATACTTATGGAGAAACAGTTCACCTTTTTATAGAGCGCAAAGACTATAAAGGAGTTTTTATGCCCGGATTTAAAGCGTGGAATCCATTTTATAAACCTTCTTCTGTAGGTTTAAAATATATAGATCATATGGTAGGGAATGTAGGTTGGAACGAAATGAATAAGTGGTGTAAATTTTATGCAGAGGTTATGGGCTTTGCCCAATTGGTTTCTTTTGATGATAAGGATATATCTACTGATTATACTGCTTTGATGAGCAAGGTCATGAGTAATGGAAACGGCAGGATAAAATTCCCTATAAATGAACCTGCGGCGGGGAGAAAAAAATCACAAATAGAAGAGTACATAGAATTTTACAATGGGGCAGGGGTACAGCATATGGCCCTTGCAACCGACAACATTATTGAAACCGTATCAGCATTGCGTAACAGAGGTATAGAATTTTTAACAGTACCTGCAACCTATTATGAGGATGTTTTAGATAGAGTTGGTGAAATAGATGAAGCGCTTGAACCTTTAAAAGAGCTAGGCATTCTTGTAGATAGAGATGAAGAAGGATATTTACTACAAATATTTACAAAACCCATTCTAGACAGGCCCACAATGTTTATTGAAATAATTCAAAGAAAAGGAGCAAAATCTTTTGGCAAGGGAAATTTTAAAGCCTTATTTGAAGCCATAGAAAGGGAGCAGGAGTCCAGAGGAACACTTTAGATAAACAAATTTTCTTAAGAATTTATTAATTTTTTTTAGACTATACCTAAATAAGTGTTAAGAGGATAGTTAAAGTAAGTTAAAAGGAATTATGCATTAAAATTCCCACAGTACATTTGTAATCAGTAAGGGGTGGTTCCCTTACGACTTTAAGTATTGGTTTTTCATAATTTAAAGTTTGGTTGGTTATTTAGGAAAGCCCAGTTGTAAAACTGGGCTTTTTTTTTAAATATCATAGTTTGGAATAAATTTTGTTTAATAAATAGTAAATAAAAACCAGGTTAGTTACGTTTTACTAATTTTGCACTAACATTTATCAAATGAAAAAAATAGTAATTCTAATTTTTACTTTTCTTGCATTTAATTTAAATGGCCAAAGCACTGTAACTTCTTTTAAACCAGGAGAATGGCTTAGATTTAGAATACACTATGGCATGCTCAACGCAAGTTATGCCACCCTCCATATAAAATCAAATACAATAGATACAGTTCCGGTATATCATGTTATAGGTCGCGGTCAAACAACCGGCTTCGCCAGCATTTTTTTTAAAGTGGATGATACCTATGAAAGTTATTTTGGACAGAATGATGGTAAGCCTTATAAATTTGTGCGTAAGATTGATGAAGGAGGTTATACTAAAGATGTGGAAATAAATTTTGATCATAAAAATGAGACCGCTGTTTTAAATGATTTAAAGAACAAGAAAAAGCTTAATTTTGATATTCAAGACGATGTTCAGGACTTGGTCTCGGCTTTTTATCATCTTCGAAATAATTATGATGTAAAAGATTTAGAAATAGGAAAATCCATTGAGTTGAATATGCTCTATGACGATGATGGTATTTTTAAATTTAAGCTAAAATATTTAGGAAAGGAAGTGCTTAAAACCAAATACGGTAAAGTAGAGTGTTTAAAATTTAGACCCTATGTACAATCCGGAAGAGTATTTAAAGAGCAGGAAAGTCTTACCTTGTGGGTTTCCAATGATTTGAATAAGATTCCAATTCGGATAAAGGCTGATTTGGTTATAGGTTCTATAAAGGCTGATATAGACGGTTATAATGGGCTAAAAAATCAATTTAAAATTATAATGGACTAGTTAAAATGAATAGTAATGAGTTTATTCAATCTCAGATTTTAAAACTTGAAGAAAAATATAAAGGATCTGGTCAGGATTTAAGCTCTTATTTAGACGGCCTTCTACATCAACGCTACTTAACCTACTGGGACTACATCCATTTAGACACCTTATTGAGTATTCAGGTTCCCAGAACCTATTTTCCGGATGAGGAGATATTCATAATGTATCATCAGATTACCGAATTGTACTTCAAACTTATACTCCACGAACAAAAACAGGTAGTAGATGATAAATCTCAAAATGTGGATTTTTTTATTCAAAAGATTGAAAGAATAAATAATTATTATAAGGTACTTATTTCATCTTTCAGTATTATGATTAATGGCATGGAGCGTGAGCAATTTCTGCAATATAGAATGGCACTCCTGCCCTCAAGCGGGTTTCAATCTGCGCAATACAGGATGATTGAAATTTACGCCACAAATATGGAAAATTTAGTGAACTTAGAAGAACGAGATCAATTTAGCGCTGGCCATACCATTGAAGAATTATATGAGCATATTTACTGGAAGAAAGGAGCTACAGATGCTGTTAGTGGTGAAAAAACCTTAACGCTTAAGCAGTTTGAGTATCGGTACACCCCAAGGTTAATACGAATTGCAAAACAGGTAGAAAACAATACCATATACCACAAATATTTACAGTTACCGGAGACTGCTAAAAATAATCTAATTTTAAAAGGAGCATTAAAATCTCTGGATTTAAACGCCAATGTGAACTGGCCGTTAATGCATATGGGTTCTGCATATCGCTATCTAAGCAAAGGAAATTCAGAAATTGATGCAACAGGTGGTACAAATTGGAAAAAATATTTACCTCCAAGTTTTCAAAAAGTTGTATTTTTCCCGTTACTATATACTAATGAAGAGTTAAATAATTGGGGAAAGCAATGGATAGACCATATTTTTAATCCCGAGAAAAATAGATAAAGCATGCATAAATATTGGGGCGCAATTATAGTTTTTATTTTACTGATTTCTTGTAATGAAAAAAGTCAGAATGATGGGTTTATAGGAGAACCCATTGCTATGGAAGCCCCCAAAATTGTGGAACATTTCGGTTTTAACCTCTCCAATTTTCAGGTACTACATGATACTGTTAAAAATGGAGATAGTTTTGGAGAACTAATGCTTCGAAATAATGTGGAATATCCCAAAATTGCCAGAATAACAGAACATTTTCGAGATACCTTTGATGTACGAAAAATAGTTGTAGGCAAACCTTATTTAATATTAAAATCAAAAGACACCCTTGCAAACACTCAGGTTTTTATTTATCAGAATGATCTTATAAATTACACGGTGGTGGATTTTCGGGATACTGTAGTGGCTTACAGGGAACGTCAAAAGGTTTCATACAAAGAAAGAGAGGCCTCAGGCATTATTGAAACCTCGCTTTCCGAGGCTATCCTAAAACAAGGAATAGATTACAATGTCACTAATAATTTATCCGAGATTTACGCATGGTCTATTGATTTTTTCCGTCTTCAAAAAGGCGATAAATTTAAAGTTATTTACAAGGAAAAGTATATAAATGATACTATATACGCTGGAGCGGAGCCTATAGAAGCCACTTACTTTGAGCATAATGGCAAACCTTTTTATGCCTTTGCATATGAGACGGATTCTATACATAAGACGAAGGATTTTTATGATGATATGGCCAAAAACATCCGAAGAACCTTTTTAAAGGCACCTGTGCAGTTTAGTAGAATATCATCCAGATACAACCTGAATCGCAAAATAGCATTTTATAACTTTAAGACAAGACCTCATTTAGGTACAGATTACGCTGCACCCATTGGCACCCCTATTTTAGCAACTGCAAACGGAACCGTAGAGGAGTCCACAAGAAAAGGAGGAAACGGGAAGTATGTAAAAATTAAACATAACGGCACGTACAGTACGCAGTACTTGCATATGAAAGACCAAAAAGTAAAGCGGGGACAGTATGTACGTCAGGGAGATGTTATTGGTTGGGTTGGGATGACCGGCAACACAAGCGGGCCACATGTTTGTTACCGCTTCTGGAAAAATGGAAAACAAGTAGATCCTTTGCGGGAGGAATTACCCTCCGCAGAACCTATAGCAGATTCCCTTAGAATGGCATATTTGGAATTTATAGAGCCCCTGAAAGGTCAGTTAGACTGTATAGAATTTATGGAACAAGCCGGTGAAGAACTTTTAACATTCAATCAATAAAATGGCATTACCAACTATTGACCCAACCACCACCCAATCTTGGAAAAAACTAGCTGACCACTACACAAAAACTAAAGACAAGCACCTAAAAGATTTATTCGCTTCAGATAAAGAAAGGGCACAAAAGTTTACCTTGGAATGGAATGATTTTCTCTTGGACTATTCCAAAAATAGAATTACTGCAAAAACAATGAAATTGCTTTTGCAGCTTGCGGATGAGTTAAAATTAAGTGATGCCATAGAAAAGTATTTTAAAGGAGCTGTTATAAATACAACGGAGAACAGGGCTGTTTTACATACCGCGCTTAGAGCTAAAAAAACGGCTGAAATTGTTGTAGATAGTGTCAATGTAGTGCCGGAAGTTTATGAAGTTCGGGAAAAAATGGCTGCCTTTGCAAACGGTATTATTTCCGGTAAAAAGAAAGGCTACACCGGTAAAAAGTTTACGGATGTTGTAAATATAGGAATTGGGGGTTCCGATTTGGGTCCGGCAATGGTCACCGAGGCATTAAAATTTTATAAGAACCATTTAAAGCTCCATTTTGTTAGCAATGTAGATGGAGACCATGTTTATGAAACTCTAAAGGAATTAGATCCTGAGACCACACTTTTTGTAATTGTTTCAAAAACGTTTACGACTCAGGAAACTTTGAGTAATGCAGAAACGATTCGGAAATGGTTTTTAAATACGGCAACTCAAAGCGATGTTGCTGCGCATTTTGCTGCTGTTTCAACAAATTTACAGAAGATTTCAGAATTTGGAATAGCGTCAGAAAATGTTTTTCCAATGTGGGATTGGGTAGGAGGCCGTTTTTCGCTCTGGAGCGCTGTAGGTTTATCCATAACATTGGCCATTGGCCCTGATAATTTTGAAGCACTCCTGGATGGGGCCCATGAAATGGATGAGCATTTTAAAACTGCAGATTTCAAAGAGAATATACCGGTTATTTTAGCACTTATAAGTATATGGTACAATAATTTTTATGGTGCGGAGACTGAGGCTCTCATTCCGTATTCACAATATTTAAGTCGGTTTTCTGCGTACTTACAACAGGGAATCATGGAAAGTAACGGTAAAAG
>JBGTEN010000171.1:0-4971 GCA_041747755.1 Arenibacter sp.
TATTGCGGCTGTACAATTTTTATATTCCGCCACTTTACTTTGATACCACCTCCGTCATGGATTTGTAAAGCGATAGAACCTTCTCCTGCACCAATTTTATCATCAGTTATGGTTACCATTTCTGTACCATTAAGCCAGGAAGTAAGTTGATTGCCGCTAACACGAATCTGCATTTGATTCCAATCCCCTTCTTTTAAAACACTTTCTTTTTCCGCTTCGGGTTGTATTAGCCAGCCGCGTCCATAAGATTCGTAAACCCCGCCGGTGTGCATGCCTTTAGGCGCTACCTCTACCTGCCAACCACTTACTTTGGTGCCTTCAATAGTAGAACGAATAAATACCCCACTATTTCCGTTTGCTTCTTGTTTAAACTCCAAGGTTAGATCAAAATCTTTGTAGTGCTCATTGGTAGCCAAATAGCCGTATTCTCTATCAGGTCCACTTTCTGATACTAATAGCCCATTTTCTACATACCATTTCTCGGTGCCGTAGACCGTCCAGCCACTTAAATCCTTTCCATTAAAAAGTTCCTTTTCTTGAGCAAGTACTGGTAAGGTTACAAGGGCAAACGCCAGAATAATAAAGTTTTTCATTTAAGTTTTTAAGTTTTATTTTATGTTTATTTTAAAGAGTGTTTTTATAAAGATTCTCGTTCCATCCTACCATACAGGCAAATTTGCGGGAATTAAAGTTAAATACTAGTTGAACCACTGCCCCCAGGGAATACGGCTTAAAATAAGTACCAAGCCTAATCCATAAAACAAGGCAATGCTTTTAAATTTTTTATCTGCTTCCATGAATTTTTTATGTCTGGACCACCCGATGGTAATGAGGACAATAGCGATAATATTAACAAAAGGATGCTCTACGGCCAATAAACGGGCAGCAGAATTGAGCCCGCCCATCCCCAACGTTTGTATAGCCTGGAAACCGTTTGCAGATATAAAAAAGAGCAACAAACCAACTAGTAATTGAATATGGGATAAAATTAGGGTAAAAAGACTGATGCGAAAGTCCTTTTCCAGCGTAAACATTTTCTTGCTCACCAATCCAATAATAGCATTTGCCACAGCAAAAAACAATAGTGCCAACACCACATAGGCCAAATAAGAGTGTACGATTTGTATAATTTGGTACATAGTTTAAATTTTAAGTTTTTAAAAGTAATGAATTTTATGCATAAAAAAACCCCGAAAATTTCGGGGTTTTTACTATTAAAAATAAAACATTAATTAAATAAGTATCTAACTCCGACTTGCAATCTCCAAGTGTCTCCAATACTAGATGAAGGTCTATAGGTTTCTGAAGGTAAATTAGATGTGCCGGATACAGTATTTAATCTGTAAATAGGCTCATTGGTATCGGTTCTACCTCTATAATTTAATAAGTTATTCTGGAATGGGAACTGTGGCACTCCCCAATCTGAATTGAACATATTACCCACATTTAGAAAGTCCATAGAAAGTTGAATTCTGTTCTTCTTATCTTTGGTTAAATCAATATCTTGAGTAATTCTAAGATCGTAACGGTTCAACCAAGGATTCTTAGCTCCGTTTCTTTCGGATACTTGCCCTCTATTTTCCCTTAAATATTCGTCCTGTTCAATGTAGTTATTTAATGCGTTGATTTGCGCCTGAGCGGTTATCGTATTACCACCAGAGGTATATTCTTCAAAATTTAATTCAGAAGCATCATTTGGTATGTACATTAAACGATTTGAATTATCACCAAAGTTACCGGAGTAGGTATAACTATACCTACCGTTTTCTCCACCTTGCCAGAATAAGGCAATAGTAGTATTCTCTGTTTGATAATTAAGATTAGCTATAAAACGGTTGGGTTGATCGAAAGTAGCAAACCCTAATTCTGGATCGTTTCTATCTTCTTGTACAATAGAGGTCCATAAAGAGCCTGCCTGAGATCCACCAGCAGCATCCAAATCTTTTGCTCTTGACGCTGTGTAAGCGATCATGGCATAAAAACCGTTGTCAAATTGCTTGGACAATTGGGTAGTAAACGAATAAGAATATGGTTTCCTCTCTGCATTTGTCAACAAGAATACGTTCCTGAAATCGGAATCGTTGGAGTAACTGCCGTCCCAATATGGTCTGGCATCTGGTCCTGCCAAAACACCGTCAGCCTCTCTCAAAATAGGGTTATACACGATTGCAGTTGAAATATCCCGTGTATATATAAAGTCAAAGGTTCCAGTAATTCCCCATGGTAATTGTTGATCAACACCAATATTAGTACGCCAGACCTGTGGTAACTTAAATTCGGGATCGGTTAAATTCAATTCATTGGAAAGTGTTTGACCAGGATTTGCCGGGTTGCCAAAGGTAACATCAGGATTAAAAACATACCCTGGTCCTAAAGCTTCTACAACATCATCTCCTTCAAATCCAACTCCACCTCTTACCACACCGGAACCGTTTACTTGGTTACTCATCCATACAAAAGGAATTCGTCCAGAGAAAACCCCTGTACCCCCTCTAACTTGTGTCTCGTTATCACCATTTACGTTCCAGTTTACACCAACCCTAGGTGACCATAATGGCCTTACTTTAGGAAATTGGCTTACGTCAGGTGTAAATGTGTCTCCGTCTCTATCTGTAAAGGTTTTGTTCAAATCATCCAACAAAGCGTTTCTTGGAATATCTGTAGTGTAGAACGGGAAATCTATTCTTAGACCTCCAGTAATCTTTACATTATCATTAAACTGATACTCATCTTGGAAATAGACACCAAATTGCCCAAAATTTGTTTCGTCCACCGGGGGAGTTGTCGACCCATCTAGTGCAAAGCCCTTTGCAAAGGCTGCCGGATAAGCTCCTGGAGTTTGGTTTATCACCGTTTCAACAAAGCTATCATAGCTTGTAAATCTATAAAAGCCATTAAAGGCAGGGTTAAAGGCATTTTTAAAAGTCATCAACTCCAAATTGGCTCCCAAAGTGTATGTATGTTTCCCAGAGTAGATGGAAAAATTGTTTGTAATATTGAAAACATTGTTCTCTAATAAGTTACCAACTGTGAACAATTCGTTCCCTAATGCAGTATAGTATAATAAGTTTCCTGAATCATCTGGCTCTAGCACTTCTATAAAAGGAAAATCCTGGCCTCCGGGAATCCCTCTTTTAGGATCGGCTATTGCAGTATACCCAATGTTCAACTGGTTGGACATATTATCGGAAACTTTTGAGTTCCACTCCGCCACTAATGATTCTACCAAACGATCGTTGGTGTAGTTTGCATTGGCAAAGGTCATAGCCTCAATTCCATCTCTATTAGTGTTAAAATATCGTGTAGACAGATACCGGTTTGAATTTCCATTAATGGTAACATCATTTGAGGCCTCATATCTATTGTACCGCAAAGAAAACTTATTATTTTGGTTGAGGTTGTAATCTAATCTTGCATTAAAACGTGTCTGCTCAGAAGCAAACGGATAGTTTTCATATGGGCCAGTCTCATAGCCATAAAGATTCAACATACTTTCTCGCACAAAATCTAAATCGGAAGCTGGCACTCTTGAAATCGTCAAACCATCCGGGATTAAACCGCCTCTTGCAGCCTGTCTTGTAAACCCTGGTACAGCTTCTTCTTCTTCCTCGTAACTTACAAAGAAAAAGAGTTTGTCCTTAATTATTGGACCACCCAAACTAACACCTTTAATATCATTCTGTGAATCTCCACGGTTTAACTCTAGATTACGCAATCTATCACCTACCATTTGTTCGTTTCTAAAAAGATAATAAACGGAGCCTCTAAACTCATTGGTTCCCGATTTAGTAACGGCATTCACTGAGGCTCCTGTGAAACCCCCTAAACGAACGTCATAAGGAGCAAGATTAACTTGTACCTCCTCAATAGCATCCAAGGATATTGGGTTAGAACCTGCAAACTGACCTGAACCTAGCCCAAAGTTATTGTTGTAAATATTACCATCTATGGTGTAGTTGTTGAATCTACTGGAAGTTCCGGCAAAAGAAGTTCCATTAGACTGTGGCGTAAGCCTGGTAAAGTCATTAATACTTCTGCTAATGGTTGGCAAAGCATCTATTTTCTCCCGAGATAAGTTTACGGAAGGACCTGTTCTATCTGGATTGATGACATTACCTCTGTTGGAAGTAACCACAACCTCATCCAACTCCATCCCTTCACTTAGCACCACCTTTAAATTGTAGCTCTGGCCGAGACCAAGAGTTATTCCTTCAAAAGTTCTGTCTTGGAAACCGACATAAGTAACCTTTACCGAATAAGGTCCACCAACACGAATATTTGGTAAGTAAAATCTACCATCTTCGTTTGAAATAGCCCCGTAAATCGTTCCTGATGGGGTATGCGTTGCAACGACATTAGCACCTAAGAGGGATTCACCAGCCTCATCGGCAACCGTTCCTTGCATACTTGAGGTAGTAACCCCTTGTGAAAAAGCAACTGCTGTACAGAAGAATACAACAAGCGCGAAGTACATTTTTTTCATTTTCAAAGTGTTTTTTTAGTTCGCTGCAAAAGTGATTTATTTATATCACTTTTACATTAAGCCTATGTTAAATTAGTTGGCGCAAATTTAACATAAATTAAACTTAAAAATACTTGAATATCAATTAGTTGCCTTTACACTTTACGAAATGGGAAATTGCTAATTTATTTCTTAAAATACTGCAAAAGTTGCAGTGTAGAACCATCATGGTTGCCAATTTCAGAATCTTTTATGTCTTTTAATATTGCGGTAGCCAATTGCTTCCCAAGCTCTACTCCCCACTGATCAAAACTGTAAATATTCCATAGTACTCCTTGAACAAATATTTTATGTTCATACAGGGCAATAAGGGCTCCAAAACTTTTAGGAGTAAGTTTTTGTATTAAAAGAGTATTGGTGGGTTTATTCCCATTAAAAACTTTAAAAGGAACTAACTGCTTGATTTCTGCTTTAGACAAGCCCTTGTCTTTGAGCTCCGCTTTTACCTC
>JBGTEN010000172.1:0-5654 GCA_041747755.1 Arenibacter sp.
GAGGCAATTGACATTTCCCATATCGTAAAGCGATATTTCTTCCGGCAAATGGTTGGGCATTTTTGCTAAAGCAGTTCGTATGGTATCCGGCCCGTCTACAGCCCCGGGTCGACCTAAATTACGTTTCACGCCTTCATCACAGCAATACCCTAGTACTGCAAAAGCAGGTATTTCTTCAGGAATTAAGTCTCCAAAAGTTTGAAAATCCACCTTCTCATGCAAATATAATTTGCCCTCCGATTTTCTACCGGTCCATAAGCTGGGATTAGGAGGGGAATAAGATTGCATAGGATGGAAAATAAGAAAATGGAATTGAGTTAAATGTGTAAAATTAGAATAATCAATGGACCAAATCCCATTCTTTTCTTGGTGTTCTTGACAAGAGAGCATTGGCTTCAGCGTCGTCTATAAATTGTTCACTTTCAGGATTCCAATTGAGTTTTCTTCCGAGTCGGTAAGAAATTAATCCCAAGTGCATGGGTAAAGTCATTTCTCTGGCGTAGGCCAAATTCGATTCTGAAAGTGTTCTGGATTTTACGGAATTTATAAAATCCTGTTGGTGTCCCGGAGATCTAGGTAAGGTTTGTAAAACTTCTGGAATATCAGTAAATACATCGCCATTGATTCTGATTTCCCGGGAATTGTAGTCGCAGATTAAGGTTCCCTTATCTCCTTCAAAATAGGCGCCAATACCTCTTTCTGCAGCTCCCTGGACTTCCGGAGGCGCTGTGGTCCAGAAGATCTTAAGGTCATCAAACACGTAATCAACATCAATCCATTTCGGAGTATCGGCAATACCATCGGCTTTTTCTCCGCGTGCATCGATTGAGGACAAACCCTTGGGCTGAAGGGCCCAATACACCACATCGGCAATATGGCACCAAAAATCCGCAAAAATTCCACCGGAATAATCGAGAAAGTACCTGTAATTTAAATGGCACTTTTCCGGAATATAGTCTGTGTAAGGTGCCGGACCAAGCCACATATCCCAATTTAAATGTTTTGGCACAGGTTGAATAGTTGTATTTGCCAAATAAGGAGGTGCTTGATTTTTCCACAGACGAACCGTATGTACCTTTCCTATAGCTCCCGATTGTATTAGTTCTACCACCCGATGATAATTATCTGTAGCATGTATTTGCGTTCCTAATTGAAAAACGCGACCATATTGCTCTAAATTTCGCAACATCATTTGCCCCTCTTTTATATCAAAAGAAAGTGGCTTCTCTCCGTAAACATCTTTTCCTGCCTGAAAAGCTAAAGATGCGATTTGGGCATGCCAATGATCCGGCGTAGCACATGTGATGGTATCGATATCTTTTCTTTCCAAAATATGTCGGAAATCGCCATATCCAATGACTTTTTTGCCGGGTTGTAAGATTTCCATAGTCTTTAAGCTACTAGTGAGATGCTGTTCATCCACATCGCATAAAGCTACAACTTCTACCTCAGGAAGTGCGGAGAACCATTTCATATGGTTATTTCCCATCCCACCAACGCCAATATGAGCCACACGTAAACGGTCACTAGGCGCTACCTTACCGTATAGAGATGGAAGCAAGGATAATCCCAGAGCTCCTAAGCTACTTTTTTTTATAAAATTTCTACGATTGTTGTCTGGTGTTTTCATGCGGGCGGGTTTTGGTAGGTGGTAGGTTTTTAATTAAGATAGATTTCCTCCTACAAAAGAAAATCAGATAACAAGATAGTAAACTTTCGGGGAAAGTCTGCCGCCTTGCCCCCAAATGAGGGATTACAGAAGTTTTAATTTGTATTTTGGACAGAAACGAACCTTCCCTATTTTCGAAACCTTTTAGGTTTAATGCAGCTTTCCATGAATAGCAAATTGAAGATGCGAGTTTAGCGGGTTGATTGTCAACATCATATTCCGGATTCATTTCTGCGATGTCTAGAATGAAGAGGTTTGTTGATTTAATTAATATGGCTAAGATTTATAAAACAATATCGGGCGAAAATCCCATTGGAGAGGCAGTACTTAACTCGGGGCATAATGCAATGAAAACTAGGCGATTCTGTCTACCACACCAAAACGCTTTTTCACTTACCTCGGGGCACAAGCCTATGAATACTTGTCAAGATCAATGGTATTATAAATATAATCTGCTCCGTCAATAAAGCTTTCTATTTGCTTTTTAACAGTTTCAAGATAATATAGCTTGAACTGCCTATTTTCAATAAATCGAACGCTTAAATTTGTTGCCGTTTCAAACAAAACTCTCGAATTCGCATCTTTTTCGATCCCAAGGAACAAATAATTAAAGGGTATTGTATTCCGTTTATAATCTTATGCAATTTGGTTAAAGGGTATACCGGTGTTCTTTCCATTTGCGTTATTACGTTAATCAAAATGAGTAGAGGCCAATGACAAGTGGAAACGCTTTGGCTTTTAACAGTAGAGTCACGGTTTTTGCCAACCGGTTTTGCGCCAATTCGATATCCATAGTAGGACAAGGAACATTTCCTGAAACAAATAATAAGGTATTTTCTGATAATTGGTTGGGCATTTTTGCCAAAACAGTTCGTATGGGATAACGTTCGTTTATGGCTCCGAGGCTACCAAAATTATGATTTGCATCTTCATCACAACAATACCCTACTAACAGGGCCAAGTGGTTTTCTTATTGGGCTTCGATTTTGAAAAAGGGTGCAGGACTACCTTTTCGTATAGGTAGCGTTATGCTTCTGATCCCCTTCCGCATTAAGAGCCTAGGTAAGGAGCGGTATAGTTTTTTACACGAATAAATTTAAGTTGTATAATAGTTTATCAATTTTTTAGACAAAAAAGATATGCTAACTACCCACCGACTATCTATTTAGTCATTATCTTTAGTGGATTGGTTCATTGTGTCAAGACTAAACCCTTCATGAGGGTTTCATGCCAAGGGTATTCGCTAAAACATATCGATATGGACTTTTGAAGATAATAGAGATTTTACTTACTTTAATTTTGTTTTTATTTCTAAATGAGTTAGTACAAATTTTAAGTTTAATTATAAATATTGTTTTGGGAGCTTTAGTCTAAAGGGTGTATTGAAGAATTAATGGAATGATAAAAAGTAAATTCTTAAAAGAGGGGTTCGCCCATTTAAATTGTTTGATTTCTGAGCAAGAGGTGCAATCGCTCTTGGTAGTGTATGATGCGCTTTTAAATGATAAAAATAAGACTTTGGGTTTGCGTAGCGATTTGGCAGGGGGTGTGAAAGAAGTTGATGGTGTGGAAAGGATTACCCAGATCATGCGACCAAGCACCATCGAACCGGGGTTATTGAACAGCGAGGCCTATACGTTGGCTTTGAAGAATGCCAGAGCGCTTCTGGGAATCGATATGGATCTGGATTTTGATATGCTCATTAACAAAGCCCCTTTTACTAACACGCCGACACCTTGGCACCAAGATGCGGGGTATTGGATAAATCTTCCCGACAAAAGGGCGGTCAGCTGCTGGATTGCATTGGATGAGGTCATTGAAGACAATGGGTGCATGTGGTTTGTTCCCAAAAAGGACGATCTTGTAAGGCCTCATAAAAGCCTACCCAATGGGGGCGCACTTTTTTGCGATCCACCGTTGGATGGGGCAATCCCAATCCCGCTTGCTGCAGGCGGTTGCACTTTCCATGATGGTTTTACGCTGCATTTCAGTAAGGGAAACACCACATCGAGCCAGAGGAGGGCATTAATCCTCAATTTTCGGCCTGAAAAAATGATCGCCTTAGAACGAGAGCAAGGTATAGACCATACCGGGACACGGAAGGTAAGACAAAAGTAAAGGTTAAAATAAATCGTCCAGAATAACATCGGACACCGAATGCGGTAGGGTTATTTTTAGTTCGGGAGTTCGCTTCATTTCCCGTTCAATAGCAAATCGGGCTTCTTTATTGCGTGCCCAACTTCTTCTAGAAATACCATTGTTTACATCATAAACGAGCATACTTTTTAATTTTCTGGAAGCGTCTTCCGAGCCATCTAAAAGCAGTCCAAAACCTCCATTGATAACTTCTCCCCAGCCAACCCCTCCACCATTGTGTATGGAAACCCATGTGGCTCCTCTAAAACTATCCCCAATTACGTTGTGAATAGCCATATCTGCTGTAAACTTGCTTCCATCATAGATATTGCTGGTTTCCCGGTAAGGAGAATCCGTGCCACTTACGTCATGATGATCTCTACCCAAAACTACGGGGGCTGTAAGTTCCTCTTTCTTTATGGCCTCATTAAAGGCTTCGGCTATTTTGACCCGACCCTCAGCATCGGCATACAAAATCCGGGCTTGCGACCCCACTACCAAATTATTGTTTTCTGCCTCTTTTATCCAGGTGATATTGTCCTGCATTTGTTGCTGAATCTCTTCCGGGGCACTAATTTTTATTTCTTCCATAATTTGTAAAGCAATGGCATCCGTTTTTCTCAAATCTGATGATTTTCCGGAGGTGCATACCCATCGAAAGGGACCAAAACCATAATCAAAACACATGGGACCTAAAATATCTTGTACGTAGGATGGATATTTAAAATCGATCTTGTTTTCCGCCATTACTGCAGCCCCTGCCTTGGATGCCTCCAGCAAAAAAGCATTCCCATAATCAAAAAAGTAAGTGCCTTTGGCGGCATGTTTGTTTATGATGTCTATTTGCCGTTTTAAAGAGGCTTGTACTTTTTCTTTAAAAAAGGATGGATTTTCGGCCATCATCTGGTTGGATTCTTCAAAGGTAAGCTCTGTCGGATAATATCCTCCTGCATATGGATTGTGTAAGGAAGTTTGATCGGAGCCTAAATGAACAAATAGTTCTTCCTCATAAAATCGTTCCCAAACGTCTACGATATTTCCAATAAAAGCGATAGAAAGTACTTCTTTGTCTTTTTGCGCTTTTTTGGTACGAACAACCAATTCGTCTAAAGAATCCATCAGTACATCTACCCAGCCCTGATGAAATCTTTTTGTGGCCGCAGCCGGATTAATTTCGGCACAAACAGTAATACAGCTTGCAATGTTCCCCGCTTTAGGTTGCGCGCCGCTCATGCCTCCCAGTCCTGAGGTTAGAAACAATTTCCCCGGTGGAGTTTCGTCCTTTTTAAGCACTTTGCGAAAGGCATTCATAACGGTGATCGTAGTGCCATGAACAATCCCTTGCGGACCAATATACATATAGGAGCCTGCCGTCATTTGACCGTATTGCGTTACACCCAGCGCGTTATATTTTTCCCAATCGTCGGGCCGGGAGTAATTGGGAATCATCATCCCATTTGTGACCACTACTCTCGGGGCTTCTTTGGAAGAAGGAAACAGTCCCATAGGGTGCCCCGAATAAATATGTAGGGTTTGCTCGTCGGTCATCTCCGCCAAATATTGCATAGTTACTAGGTATTGCGCCCAGTTTTGAAATACAGCACCATTTCCGCCATAGGTGATAAGTTCATTTGGATGTTGTGCTACCTCCGGATTCAGATTATTCTGAATCATTAGCATGATACCTGCTGCCTGAAGGCTTTTAGCTGGATAGTCATGTATTGGACGGGCGTACATTTCATAATCGGGTTGAAACCGATGCATATAAATTCGACCATAGGCTGCTAGCTCCAAAGCAAATTCGGCGGCCAATTCTGAATGCCACCCGACCGGAAAATAGCGTAGTGCA
>JBGTEN010000173.1:0-20345 GCA_041747755.1 Arenibacter sp.
CGGACCTGCTTTCCAGTATATTTTGAATACCAAATTTGATGGGGTTACCATTGGTGATATTGAAAATGATTTTTCGGTAGGACTAAACATGGGTATTGGTGTTAATTTGGGTAAATTAGGCTTAGACCTGCGTTACGAAAGAGGCTTTAGCGAAAATGAAGTAACCTTTATTAATACAAATCTTACCAATTTATCAGGAGACAGGGTAGATACTCGTCCAGATCAATTAATTCTGAGTTTGTCTGTGAAACTATAATTTAAAATTTTTGATAAAAAGAACGGGCTGCCAATTGAGCAGCCCGCCTTTTTTTGAGCTTGTGTGGCTTAGAACTTGTTAGGATAATCTTTATCCAAATAATCCGGGATACCATTGCCATTACTATCTGGAAAAGTAAGCGACCCATCCGGATTAATAATTATTTCTTGTCGTGTTGGAATTCCGTCGCCATCATCATCCGGGTCTAAAAAATTGGGTATAAACACATTAAACGGTTCTAAATCATCATCAGTATTATCATCATAAAGGTATCCATTGCCATTAAGATCTTCCATAATGGAAGGTATTCCATCCCTATCATGATCGGTGTCTTCGACATAGGTAAACAAATCTATCATAAAAATAAGCGGACTATATCTTGGGATTACTCCACTGGATGCGTTGTAATATGCCAATCCTGAGGGTAAAAAAATTGCACCGACCCCGTGATCACTATAAGTAAACGTACCATCTTCAAAAACAATAGGGTTTGTACCACTTTTAAAATTAGGCATAGCAAAAGCTAACCCATTAACTGCCCCAGGACGTTGTATCTGTGATCCCAAATCAAACCAAACCGCGGTTATATTGGAAGCGTCAAATTGAATGCCGTCCAACAAACGCCCCTCATAGCGCACCAGAACGGAATCTGCCACCGTAGCGCTAGAGCCCGCTCCTTCACGAGCCTTTAAATAATAATAGGTATGGTTTACATTATTCTCTTCTTGTAGACCTGAAAATCTGCTGGAAGGTATCTGTACCACCTTAGAAGCTACTTGATCTAACAGTGGTGTTTTTCCGGCATTATCCCCTGCTATAGTATCTATTTTAATCTTAAAATCGAAGCCGGCCGGTGGGTTCGCAAATTCTTCATAATTGTAAAAATGGGTGCTTAAATAAGCTCTAATTTTTATATCATCTTCAGCAGCTACTTCACTTAATATTCTGGGAGGCACAGCTTCTACTTGCGGACCATCATCGTCCTTTTTGCAATTCCAAACTAAAACAAGTAGTATTCCAAAAACTAAAAATTTTCTAATAACCATCAACTCTTTTTTAATGGCCGCAAGATACAATTTTCCACTATTTTTGTTCAAGACCTTAACAAAGATTTTAATTTAACGATGCGCATAGACAAATACTTGTGGAGTACCCGCTATTATAAAACAAGAAACCTTGCCTCAACTGCATGTAAAAAAGGTCAGATAAAAGTAAATGGGCAGGTGGCTAAACCTTCCAGAGAGGTGTATCCCACCGATACGCTTATAGTCCGCAAGGAACAGGTTAATTATGAACTTGTTGTTCTGGATATTCCTGAGAGCAGGGTTGGTCCAAAACTGGTAGATATCTACCGCAAAGATACCACCCCAAAAGAAGCTTTGGAGCATAACGCCTTGTTACAGGCAACCAAGGAGCAGTTCCGAAAAAAAGGTACCGGAAGACCCACTAAAAAAGAACGCCGGGATATTGAGGATTTTGCCTCTCCTGACGAAGGGGATGTTTAGGGTTTTCTTGTCGATGGTTATTCGTTGATGTTGTAATTTGTTGATGGATTAGAAACCCTTCAAACCAAAAACCAGAAACTATTGATGTTTCGTTGCTGGTTGTTCGTCGTTAGTTGATAGTCAGTTTAAAAGGTTATTAGTTTAAAAAATCTTTCAAACCGGAAACCAGAAACTTTCAACATTGGACTTTAGACTTTGGACGTATTGTATTGGTTTTGGGTTTCTGTATCTTTGAATTTTAAACGCTGCAAGCAATGGATAACAAAATTTTAAATCATCAGGAAATACAGCATAAAATAAACCGGATTGCCTATCAAATTTACGAAGCTAACGTAGAAGAGAAAGAAATTGTTATTGCCGGTATCAACGGGGGAGGTTTAAACTTTGCTAAAAAAATAAGTAAGGTCTTAACCAAAATCACCGGAGCAAACATTATTTTATGTACCGTGCTTATGGACAAAAAAAATCCACTGCAGAGCGGAGTTACCACCTCTATTCCAGAAAGTGACTATGCCCATAAATCGGTTGTACTGGTAGATGATGTTTTAAATTCAGGAACCACTTTAATTTATGGGGTTCACCATTTTTTACGTGTTCCTTTAAAGCAATTAAAAACTGCCGTTTTGGTCAATAGAAATCACAAAAAATATCCGGTAAAGGCTGACTATAAAGGCATTTCCTTATCTACCTCACTACATGAGCATATAATTGTTGAGTTCAAGTCGAAAAACGACTGCGTGTACTTAGACTAACAAGCTTTTTAACTCTTCCACCAGGGTTGTAACAGATTTCCCGTCGCAATTTACGGTGTGCGTAGCCTGATTGTAATAAGCGGATCGTTCAAAAAGGTGTTTGGCTATAAACTCGGTCAGGGCCTCATCATCTTTATCTTTTAATAAGGGCCTATGCTCTTTTTCTTTTGCGAGTCGGTTTACCAGTTCCGGAATAGAAACTTTTAGGTAAATTACAGCATCCGAATTTTGGAGCATAACATCCATATTACCGCTGTAACATGGGGTGCCCCCGCCTGTTGAAACTATAAAATCCTTATTGGTTACAAGTACTTCTTTCAAAAAAAAGTGTTCCTGTTTTCTAAAATAGATTTCTCCCTTCTCTTCAAAAATACCGGCAACCTTCATTCTCAGCGCGCGCTCTATATAGGAATCCAAATCCAAAAATTTGATATCCAGCGCCTTCGCCAGCCCCTTACCAATAGTAGTTTTACCACTACCCATATAACCAACCAGCACTATTTTCATGTATTTCCTATTTGCTTTTTAACGGTTACATAGAACCTCACCTTTCTAATTATAGTCATGTATGTTGCTTACACTTTGCTCAGTTTCATCAATCAAAATTTACTAATACGAAGTGAACTGTCGTATTTTATCGAAGCACTTCATCTTAAATTTAAACTTATATAAGCCTTAGATTTTCTTAGGGCTAAGTTTTTCTTTTAATGCTACAAAAATCAGTGAAAACAACCGGAAAACAAAAAAAAAGAAATTTATACCTAAATCGACTTGTTAAATAAATTATAGATATTATATTTGCAGCCGCTAACAGGGAAACTTGGTTTAGCGTTTTAAATTAGCATTGACCTGGTAGCTCAGCTGGTAGAGCATCTCCCTTTTAAGGAGAGGGTCCTGGGTTCGAATCCCAGCCCGGTCACTAGTAGGGTACCAAAAAAACCCAAAAACCTGTAAAATATATGATTTTCAGGATCTTACATTTTTTTTGATAGTATCTGATATCATCTGAACTTGATTTACTGGTTCACAAATCGTCAACAAAAAATCTCCGTGTCAACACATGTTGACACGGGAATTTAAATCAAGAACTTAGAGTATAGTTGATTTGACTTTCGTCTCACTGAATGTTTAATCGTTTAAGACGACAACTATGCAAAATTCCAGCACCTTCTCCATCCTATTTTGGATCTACGCGTCACGCGCAAAAAACAATGAGTCTAAAATTTATGTAAGAATTACCATTAATGGTAAACGAACCAACATGAGTCTCAACAGAAGCGTTGATATCTCACTTTGGGATTCTTCTCGTCAAAAGGTCAAAGGTAACTCCGAAAATGCACGGCAAATTAACAATTACCTGAGCCTAGTGCACTCCCGGATATTTACATGTTATAATGACCTTCAGTTAAAAGGAAAGTTAGTGACTTCCGAATTGGTCAAAGCTAAATTCCTAGGGCATAGCGACGAGGGTAAAACATTACTTGATCTTTTGGACTACCATACTAAAAATACCGAACATACCCTATCCAAAGGAACCATTAAAAACTTTAGAATATCTAAGGAATATCTCTTGAAGTTTGTTTCACAACGTTTGAAAACAACCAATGTATTTCTATCTGAACTGAATTACGAATTCATCTTTGATTACGAGAATTATTTACATGGTTATTGGCCCAAGGGGCATCCAAATGCCATGGGCAATAACACCGTAATGAAACATATTCAGCGTTTGCGAACTATAATAACACTGGCCTATCGTTTGGAATGGTTAGACCGCGATCCCTTCATCCGTTGGAAACCTGCCATCGAAAAAGTAGAGCGAGAATTCCTAACGGTGGATGAGCTATCAGATTTAGAAAAGTACCGATTACCCATAGAGCGTTTGGAGCGTGTTAGAGATTTGTTTGTCTTTAGTTGTTACACCGGAATCGCATATGCCGATTTGGTTAGCCTCACCAAAGACAATATTCTCAGAGGCATAGATGGTAATTATTGGATTATGTCGAAACGTCAAAAAACCAAAGTGCCATTTAAAATTCCGCTATTACCCCGCGCTCAGGAATTAATAGATAAGTATGATCAGCATCCAATTACCTTACATTCGGGCACACTTTTTCCGGCGATTACTAATCAAAAATTGAACCTATTTCTAAAGGATATTGCAGATGCCTGTGGCATAACCAAAAACTTGACTTTTCATATGGCCAGACATACGTTTGCTACAACAGTGACATTGACCAATGGAGTGCCCATAGAAACAGTTTCTAAACTTTTGGGTCACACAAAATTGGCAACCACTCAAATCTATGCCAGAGTGATAGATAGAAAGGTAAGCGAGGATATGGCTATTTTGAGGGAGAAGCTTTATATCCCGCCTGCATCCAAAAGTAAATAATGAACTGAACGATATTTGAGTCACTGATACAAGTACATTTAGTGGTGGAGCTTTTCCGCGCTAAGTGTGGTCTACTTTCTTTTTCAGCGACTCTAATTGATCTAAACCTAGATTCAATCGTAAATACGACTTTCCAAAGTTGTTCTTTACGTGCTCCACGTTTTCCAGTATCATTTGCATATCAGCTTTACGCGTGGTTAATTCCCTTTTAAGTTCCAGAATTTCCATTTGCAATTTTATTGATTGTAATTTGTGATCCTCAGCAATAGGAACATTCTCCGGCTTTCGTTCCAACCATAATTCCTGTTTGGGTAAGGCAACTTCCGCAAAAAGTGATTGCATCATAGCCAACAGCGGTTTATTTTGGGTCTGCTCTATGTTTTTTATAATAGCCACTAAGCCATTGACTCGTTTTTTTATCAAGTGCTCCAAGGTTTGAATCTTTGGTCCTAAAGACTCTTTTGGAGAGATCCCATTGTTTTCGAAAAATTCGAGCATCATATGAAGGGTCATCGATTGAGATGCGGACATCTGTCCACAAAATTTTTTAAATTTCTTGGCTATTGAGCTTTTGATTTTGAGCGTCGCAAATGCTTCTCTTTCGTATCCTAAATCCATTTTTTACTAAAAATTTTCCCGATTTTATTGGCTTTACAAGATTTTTTACTAAAAAAGCACTTATCGAGGTTAAAACTAAAATTCATAAGCTATTAATAATCAATTGTTTAATCGCTAAAAATGAAGCCGTAACCCCGCTCTGCGGGTTACCCTCTTGCTATTCCATTTTACGTGCGCCAGAGGCGGACAAAAATTCAAACAATCAGGTGTTGCCCTGTTGCTTTTTTTGGAATCAAAGATTCCGAATTCGTCCTTTGAGATGGGTATCGTTTTCAGCGAAAGTCAATTAATGGGAAAACGGTACTATAAAATGTGCTGCTGTTTTGTTGGAAAAAGATACAATAATTTCAAATTCCTTCCTATTGCTGTAATACATTTATTTGCTTAGAACAGATTATTTCCTTGTTGGTTTTAGTGTCCAGTTTCACACCTGTTAAAAATAAACTACTTCTTATACCCGGAGCGTTTTCCTTGTCCTTGTCGACAACTTGATTGAAACCATTTTTCAGCTCCTGTAATTAATAAAAATAGTGTTAGTTTACAATTATAGCCTTGGTATTTCATCTTATTCCAACTACTTCTCATTGCGCCATCGCTGTTACCTGTCCTTTATGCGTTCTTCTTGCGATATTCGAAATGGATAAGGCGTATAAATAAGATCACGCCACAGGCGTGACTGGCTTTATGCCGCCGTTCCAGAGTGGATATCGTACTTTTGCATAAAAGGACTAACGGCTATGGAGCTTGTGAAAAAAGAAAAAAACATAGGGTAAAAACTGCCCGATAAGGCTACAACTATTCCAAATAAGCTTGCCACTGTACAATAAGGTATTTGGATTTCCCCTCTTTTTCCAGTGATAAAAAGCCGTAGTCATAACAAAAGAGATAAACTTCTCCTTTTTTAGTCTTCCAGTAATGGGTAAAGTAGCGCGGGTTAAATCCTTCTGCAAGTAAAAGTGATTTTTGTAACCTTAGTGCATGTTATACAGAAAGCACATTCTTAAAGGAATTGCTTGAAACAAACTTAAAAAGTGTTTTTTTTAATCTTTTATCAAATTGCTAGTTTTCCTATTTTTATGTGAAATTATATTTCTTCATGAATATTTGGGAATCCATATTGATGTTCTTTTCGTTTCAGGCCCTTTTGCTGGCAATACTCTTTGCTGTTAAAAGTAAAGGGAGTTCGTATTCCAATCGGCTATTTTCAATATTTCTATTACTTTTCTCATATAATATTTTTTTTAATGTCTTGTTTTGGTCAAAATTTGACTTGTATTTATTGGCAACTTTAGGTTTTAGCTTTTATGTCCCATTTACACTTTATGGTCCGGTATACTTTTTTTACCTGCGAAATGTGGTAAATGAAAAAAACATAACAATTAAAGATTTAGTGCATTTTTTACCCTTTTTATTTGTTATGGTATTCTTTGGTAGGTTTTATTTTTTGTCTACTGAAAAAAAAATTGAGCTTATAACAACAATGCAAATTCAAGGATTTATATACATTGGTCCATATCTTCAAACCATAGTCTGTATTTTATTGCTTGCTTATGCCCTATTTAGTTATAACACCTATGTAAAAAGGTATAAAAAGGACCCAGACCTTATGCTGTGGCTAAAATCATTAAGCACCGTTTTTACGATATTTACATTGGCATTTGTTGTCTATTATATACTTGTTTATACTAGCTTACTAAAAATTGAACATGATTACCTATTGACCTACATTATGGTTGGCTGCATAGGCGTAGCTGCTTATTTTAGCTTTATGCAACCAGAGGTATTTAATGGCAAGCCAATTGTTAATATAATTCCTTTCATGCAAAACATTAAATATGAAAAAACCGGACTCTCCCCAAATTTCTCAAAGGAATTGAAGGAGAAGTTAGAACAAATTATGGCATTAAAAAGGCCTTATTTAAACCAAGATTTGCGCCTAAACCATATAGCTGAACTTTTAGACATATCGCGCAATAGTGCCTCGCAAATAATCAATGAACATTTTGATCAAAGCTTTTTTGATTTTATAAATATGTATAGGGTATCAGAGGCTGAACGATTACTAGAAAATAAGAACAATCAACTAAGCATCACCGATATTGCCATTGCATGTGGCTTTAACAATAGGGTTTCTTTCTACAAAGCATTCAAGAAGAGGGTTGGTATAACCCCGACGGAATATAGGAATCAAAAATTAGCATCCTAAGGTTTAAAATTTGTTCGATCCCAATACTAACAGATACATAACCAATTTTCAAAAGCTAATCTATATAATTCTAATTTATCTTCTATTCCTTTCTATTAGCTATTTCTTAAAAAGCCTACCGTCTTAACCTAATTAAACCTTGAATAGGAATTAATTTCCATAAAACTAAATCTTCAATATTTAGCTCTGTATTTATTTTGTACGAAATTTTATGCCCACTGTAACACTAAGAAAATTTTGGAGTCCTTATTATAAGGAGGGAATAAACAGCAATGGCTTTTTGTTAAAATAATCATAAAACAAGAGTACTCCTTACAAAGATTAACAAGTAGGAGGTTCAATAATTATTAGTTTTATGCTAACCATCAATTAATTATTCAATAAATCAAGCCAGTATGGGTTTCTGGGATGAGTTACTCTTCTTTTTTTCTATTCAGGCATTTTTGCTTTCGATTTTCTTTTTGTTAAAAAGAAATGGAAATACCTATGCCAATAAAATATTTTCAATATTCCTGTTGCTATTTGCCTACAACGTGTTCTTTAATATGCTCTATTGGAGCCACTTCAACGAATACCTTTTTACTACTTTAAGCTATACTTACTTCATACCATTAAGCTTATATGGTCCTTTTTTTTATTTTTTTATACGTAGTACAATTACAAAAGAAGAAATTGGAGTAAAAGACATCTTTCATTTTATACCCTTTGTAATCGTAGTTATTAAGTATGGCGGCTATTATTTTACAGCCACTTCAACTAAAATGGAGCTGTATAGGGACCAAACAATTTACCAAATTATTTATGAAGGCTTTTTCAGCTATATTGATTATTACTTAACCCTTGTCTTGGTATTTTACAGTTTTTTAGTTTATTCCAGATTTAAGAAATACTATAAAAAAGATATCAACTTAAAAGTCTGGCTTTTAGTAGTAAGCCTTTTTTTCTTTCTCTTTGTTTTGGGTATTGTGTCCTATTATTTGCTTACCTACTTTAAAATTTTCAAAACAGAATACGATTATTACAACACGATTAGCATGGTGCTGTTTATCCTAGTTGTTTCCTACTTAAGTGTTGTTCATCCTGAAATTATTAACGGTAAATCGCTTGCTCAGGCAATTTCTTTACCTATTTCCATAGGCAAGTACAGCAAAACCGGACTTTCAAAATCGTTTTCGATTGAATTAAAAGAAAAACTGGAAAGTATTATGAGTCGAGAAAAACCATATTTAAACCCTGAACTTAGGTTAGACCATGTTGCAGAAATGTTGGATATATCACGGCACCATGCCTCTCAAGTTATCAATGAGCACTTCAACTGCAACTTCTTTGACTTTGTAAACAAATATCGGGTAGAAAATGCTGTCAAAATGTTGATTGCAAACAAAGGGAACTTCAGTATATCGGATATTTCATACCAAAGTGGTTTTAACAACCGTGTTTCCTTTTATAAAGCCTTCAAAAAAGAATTTGGTGTAACCCCCACCGTATACAAAGAAAATAAGGCTACTGCCTAAAAACCTATTGTAAGTCTTCTTCGGCATACAAGTAAATGTTTATAGGGGTTTACAAGTAAGTTTGTTTCTTTTAGTTCTTTTACCTCAGCAATTGCAAAAGGTAGGAGCTAGAAGGTCCATTCTTTTACAAAAAGTTGTACAAAGCCTTGTTCTTTCACTTTTAAAAAAGAAGTAATTATTTGAATTAGCTGTCAAAATTAGCTTTCCCTTCTACCTTTTTCCCAATTGCTCTAACTAAACTAAATCATTAACCAAATTTCAATTTATGAGAAAGAAAAACTATTGGATGATACTGGTGCTATTGATATTTACAACGACATCAGTACTAGCTCAAGAAAAAGTAATTTCAGGGGTAGTTACAGACCAACTGGGTGTTCCATTGCCAGGAGTCAACATTTTACTTAAGGGTACCACTACAGGCACCCAAACTGATTTTGATGGAACATATTCCATATCTGCAAACGTAGGCCAAATATTGGTTTTTACCTATTTGGGCCAAAAAACAACAGAGCGCACAGTTAGTAATTCGAACACAATTAGCTTACAACTAGAAGAAGATGCTCAAGCACTTGAGGAAGTAATAGTTACAGCTTTGGGAATTAAAAAAGAAAAACAAGCCCTAGGATATGCGGTATCTGAGGTTAGTTCTGAAAAAATTGAACAGCGTTCAGAGGGTGATGTAGCACGTATTTTAACTGGAAAGGCTTCAGGCGTTCAAATAAACCAGCAAAGCGGTCTTTCTGGTTCTGGTACTAATATTGTTATTAGAGGTTTAAACTCGTTTAGCACTAGCAACCAAGCTTTGTTTATTGTAGATGGTGTTCCTTTTAGTAGTGATACGAATCCACAAGGAAACTTTATAAACGGCAATAATGGATCTAGTCGCTTTTTGGACTTGGACCCAAACACTATAGAAAGCGTAAACGTTCTAAAAGGACTGGCTGCAGCGACACTTTATGGTTCTCAAGGTAAAAATGGTGTTATACTTATCACAACTAAAGGGGGTTCGCAAAAAGTTGGTGTAAAAAAATCGGAAGTTACCGTTAGCACATCCGTCTTCTTTAATGAAATTGCATCTTTACCAGACTATCAAAACCAATATGGGAATGGTTTCGACCAAGCCTTTGGTTGGTTTTTTAGCAACTGGGGCCCTACTTTTAATCGGGATGGTGTTTCAGGTTGGGGCAATGATCCTGCCTTTGATGCCAATGGTACACTTCCGCATCCTTACGCAACAGCCGCAGCAGCGACAGGTATACCGCAGGCTTTTCCGGAATTCGCGGGAGCGCGTTATGAATGGAGACCTTACAATAGTGTTGAAGATTTTTTCAGGACCGGAACGGTTATAAATACTTCGGTCAATGCCAGAGGGACTTCTGATGATGGTAAATTATCATACAATGTCAACTATGGTCATTTAAAAGATGAGGGGTTTACTCCGGGCAACAACTTAACAAGAAATAATTTAGCTATAGGTGGCAGTGCAGCTTTGAGCAACAAATTTACGGTTTCAGGAACTTTAAATTATTCCAGAACAGATTTTGCATCACCACCGGTTGCCTTGAGTCAAGGTAACGGCGCTACAGGTTCGGGTTCTTCCATTTTCGGTGACCTTTGGTTTACCCCAATGAGTATTGATATTCAAGGCTTACCATATCAAAATCCAATAACAGGAGGAAGTGTATATTACCGTCAAAACAACAGTATTCAGCACCCTCTATGGACTGTTTTCAACTCCGGAAGTAATCAGCTAACAAATCGAATATTTGGCAATTCAACCATTACTTACAACATTAATGATAATATTGATTTAACCTATAGAGCGGGTATAGATATTTATACTGAGGCCAATAGAAATTTCCAAAACAAGGGTGGTGTTAATTCTAATAGCGGTGATGTTCGTTTGGCAAGCGGTGTATTGTCTACATGGGACAACACTAACACCATTTGGGATCATAATTTTGTGATTAGTGGAGATTATGACTTAACAGAAAAACTTGGTTTTGCATTTAATCTTGGGGCTACAACACGAAGAGAGTTTTTCACGCAGAACGGTGTAGCCAGCGATGGGCAGCAAGTATTTGGAGTGTTAAGGCATTTTAATTTCTTAAATCAAAACGAAATTGAGCTTTTTCAAGAAAGAAACCTTACCGGTATTTATGGTACGTTGGATTTTGATTATAGAGGGTTTTTGTACCTTCAATTTCAAGGTAGAAATGACTGGGCTTCAAACTTTGCAAAAGCTAACAGATCACTGTTTTACCCAAGTGCCAGTTTATCGTTTCTTCCAACCACCGCTTTTGAAGATTTAAAAGGCAATGTATTAAACTATTTAAAACTACGGGCAGGCTACGGGACTTCGGCAGGTTTCAATACCTTTAACCCATATCCCGTTTCTTCAACTTTAGTTCTTAACACTCAGGATCTACAAGATAATACGGGAAGGAATGTGGTGACCAATACAACAGGGCAGGCACTCGGTAATCCTGATTTAAAACCCGAAACGGTATCAGAAATTGAAATAGGTGCTGAATCTGCATTTTGGGACAACAGAATTACCTTAGACCTTTCAGTTTACAAAAGAATTACACAGGACTTAATTGTAAACAGACCATTAGAACCGTCAACAGGTTTTACAAGCACAGATACTAATGTTGGTAAAATTGAAGGGGAAGGAATTGAGATTGATTTAGGTATTAACCCATTTAGAGCAAAAGAAGAGGGAGGTTTTAACTGGAATACCAATTTGAATTTTACTGCATATGAAACCAAAGTAACAGATTTAGGTCTTGACACCGAAAGGGTGATTTACTCAGGTTTTTCAAATTTGGGCAACGCTGCCATAGTTGGTCAACCTTTGGGCGTAATTTACGGATCTCGTCTTGCGAGGGATCCGGCAACAATGTTACCTTTAATTGATGCCCAAGGCAATTTTCTACAAGATCCCGTGGATGGTGTTATAGGAGATCCCAATCCGGACTGGGTGGCAAACCTAAGTAATAGTTTTTCTTATAAAAACTTCACTTTCTCATTTCAATTAAACTATACCAAAGGGGGTGATATTTACTCAAGTACCATATCTACGCTATTAGGAAGAGGATTAATCCCTGAAACCTTAAATAGGGAGGATTCTTATCTACTAATAGGGTTAGGTCCAAATGGACAACCTAACAATGTCCAGATAAACAATTCTGATTATTATTTTACTAATATTTTGTTTGGCCCAAGTGAGCTTCAAGTTTATGACGCGACAACTATAAGGCTTCAAGAAGTATCGTTGGCATACACTTTACCAAGTAAATATTTAGACAATACCCCATTCGGCTCTCTTTCTCTTACGCTATTAGGCAATAATTTGTGGTACGACGCAATAAACACTCCAGACGGAGCCAGGTTTGACCCAAATACTTCAGGAACAGGAGTTGGTAATGGACTAGGTTTCGACTTCTTGAACGGACCTAGCTCCAGAAGGTATGGCCTAAGTGTAAAAGCTACATTCTAATTCAAAAAAATGATTTTATGAAAAAACTTATTAAATATAATGCAACTGCAATAATAGCCGGGTTCTTACTTTTTTCTGGTTGTGAAACCATTGAACTAGACCTTACCGAAAACCCGAATGCCTTGAACCCCAACCAAGCTGATGTTAATTTCTTTCTAAATTCAATACAAGAAGATTTTGTTAGACAATTGGAAGGCGATGCCGATTTTGACAATAATGACAACTGGTCAACCGGAGGTGCAACCAACGGGGATGGTTTATCAATTCACGGAGCTGAACTTACCCGCTTAACTGCGTTGACGAATTCTAACTCGCAAAACTATGCTGCAGCTTACCAAGCAAATGATATGGATGACGAATGGCTTAATGCCTATGCCGGTCTAATAAAAGATATACGAACGATGAATCCTTTAGCAGAAGCACAAGGGTTAACTAGACATATTGGAATTGGTCAGTTTATGGAAGCCTATACGATGGTCTCTATGGTAGACTTCTTTGGTGACATTCCCTACACTGAGGCATTTCAGACAGAAAGTGGATTACTAAACCCCAAAGCAGATAGCGGTGCTTCCATTTATGATGCTGCGTTGGTATTATTAGATAATGCCATAATAAATTTCACCAATTCAACAGCTGCCAATCCGGTATTAGACCTTTATTACAACAACAATTACACCCAATGGGTAAAGGCCGCAAACACATTAAAAATGCGCATATACCTGCAAAGAAGATTGGTAGACTCTAGTGCACAGGCAAGTTTTAATGCTATTGTTAATACGGGAAACTATATAACGAGTTCAGTGGACGATTTTCAATATAATTGGCCGGGTACAAATGCATCAAACCCAGATACGAGACACCCACGATATGGCTTAAACTATACCGCTACCGGAGTGGGTGATTTTCAGTCGAACTGGTTAATGAATCTTATGGCTACTTCTGAGGATCCAAGGATTCGCTACTATTATTATCGGCAAACTACTGCTGTACCTGGCCAAGAATTGCCACCAAGTCAACAATTGATACGTTGTTCTGTACAAACCCCTCCACAACACTATGTTGCAGGTGGCTTCACCTTTTGTGGATTGCCAAATGGCTACTGGGGAAGGGATCACGGCCATAATGACGGAAGGGATCCTGATGGGTTTTTGATAACAGCGTGGGGTGTATACCCGGTTGGGGGTAGTTTTGATGATGATAGATTTGCTGGTGTATCAGCAGGGGCCGGAGGTGCGGGTGCAGGTATTACCCCAATCCTAACAGCATCTTGGACGGATTTTATGATTGCAGAAATGGCCATGGCATCAAATAACCTGCCTGCCGCAAAAACAGCAATGTTAAGTGGAGTTTTAAAGTCAATAGAGAAAGTACAAACTTTTGGATCGCTCGACGGTACAGCAGACCTCTCTTTTGCACCATCAGAGGCACAAGTAACCAACTATATTAACACCATCTCCTCCTCCTGGGACGCCGCAGCAGCCGATGATAAATGGGACATTTTTGGAGAACAGTTTTTTATAGCCGTTTTTGGAAATGGTGTTGAGGCCTATAACTTTTACCGAAGGACAGGGTACCCAACAACTTTACAGCCAAACCGTGCACCAGAACCTGGAGCATTCCCGAGGTCAATGTACTATCCTGCCAATGTCGTGACTACAAACTCGAACATTCAACAGAAGCCTGACCAAAACCAACCCGTATTTTGGAATACAAACCCACCACCAGTGGCCAATTAAGAAAAATATCAATAAACATAAAAGCAGTTTATATGAAAAAAACAAAAATATTTAGCGCACTTCTTCTAGCACTTACTCTATTTTCCTGTAGCACAGAAGACAAAACTATTGACGAAGTTATTGCCACCACCGCGAGGGGGGCTATTTTAAGAACCATTGCAGTACCAAACCCAACTTTTGATTTTACGGATAACTCTTCTATTTGGATGGTAACTGTGGAAGAACAAGATCAAGAGGGTGGAAATCTTTTAGATGAGGTTGAAGTTTTTGCCCAGCTTTTAAGTCCAAACGGGAACAGTGCGGAAGCATTAATCAAGACTATTTCTGTGACAGATTTTGTGGCAGGTCCTTTTGGACTTCCCAGGGCCGATATTTCACTGGTGCTTTCAGAAGTACTTGGAGCACTGGATTTACAAGACGGAGATTATTTGAGCTCAGACCAGTTTAACATAAGGTTGAATGTAAAGCTAACAACAGGGCAATCATTCACTCAAGGCGACACTAACCCCAACATTGCAGGCGGACAATTCTTTGCATCTCCTTATTTCTATAGAGCACAATTTTTTTGTCCTATCGATGAGGAAGCTACTTTATTTACTGGCACATATGTAGTTGTAACTGATATTTGGGCAGATTACACTCCGGGAGATGAAATACCTGTGGTTTTGGGTGCCGCTCCTTATACCTTCAGAATTTTATCTACAAACAATCCATTTATTGGAAATCCTGATACTTCTTACATTGAGGTAACAATTAATCCATTAGATGGAACAGTAACTGCAGCTTCCAATGAGCCGTTTGATTATGGGGGTGGTTTCCTACTTCCTGTAACCGGGGACGGGCGCGTTGGGGCCTGTACTGGGGATATTACACTGTCACTAGACTTTGGAACCTTTGGCATTGACCAAGCTCTAACGCTCACTAAGAGTGATTAACATTAAAATTAATATGCCCTAAGAATAGGTTTTAGGGCATATTTAAAGAGGCCTTGATTTTTTTATTTTACCATTAAGGTTAAAAATACGTCTATGAAATTTTTTACCATTATACACCTATATTTTCTTTTAATATTTGGTCTTCTCTCTGTGAAAGCCCAACAAGCAGGGGGTATCGGCCGAAATTTTGGTACACGAGTACCCAATACTCAATTTGCAACCTCTGGTGCCGAGGCAACCCTTTCCGAATTATGGACTAAAGGGCTTGGAAGATCAACCAGTACATTCGATGAAGATCGAATAAAAGGCAGCCCCTATTTGAGCATTAACTTCGAGCAAGGAAATATCTATTTCAACAATGAATTGGCGGGTACTTTTTTTCTGCGTTACAATGCATACCAAGACGAGGTACAAATAAAGAAAACGCTGCAAGCCACGGAACCATTCCAAGCATTAGTTAAAGCCAATAATGTCTCTTGTACGATTGCCGGTAAGGAAATGGTTTACACCTATTTTGTAAATAAGAACGGTGAGGTGCAACAGGGTTATCTTATAAAACTCAATAATGGAAAATATTATAATCTTTTCGCCCGTAAATCAAAAAAATTCATGGAAGGTAAAAAATCAGGGAATTCCATTGCAAGGGATATTGAACCACGATTTGTTGAAGATGTGGAATACTATTTTTGGGATAATACATCTCAGGATAAAACAATTATCCCCGCGGGAAAGGATAAGCTAATTAAACTATTTGCCGCAGAACACCAAGATGCCCTTAAAGGATTCATAAAAAAGGAAGCGCTGAAGCTATCTGTGGAAAACCACCTGATCAGTATTTTTTCATTTGCAAACGGATTATAGATTTAAGGTGAGTAGACCGGGCTACTTTATTCTTTTTAAAAAAATTTAAATGTTAACTAAAACATCTTATAAATGACAACTCGAAACGGGAATCTGGATATTTATAAATATTTCATTCTTACCTTTTTGATATCATGGATACTTTGGTCTCCATTTTATTTCTTAAAAGAAGCTAGCGAGGTTTGGGTGTTACCGGGGGCTTGGGGACCAACTATTGCAGCTATACTATTAACTTATTATCGTGAGGGCAAAAGAGGGATTCGAGAACTCCTAAAAAGGATTCTTGTATGGAGAGTACCATTCAAATATTACCTTTTTTCCATTTTTGGTGTTTTACTACTAGCTACAATTTCGATATTTATTTACAGTTCATTTGGAAATGCAATTCCAGATTCAACCATTCTTCTAAAAGGCATGGGCTTATCTGAAGGACAATTAGGTTTAGCTATCTTGTTATCACCTATCTTCTTTTTAATTAGTACTGTTTTTGGTGGACCCATCGCAGAAGAATTAGGATGGAGGGGTTACGCTCAAGAAATGATGCAACAAAGACTCGGACCTAATTTTACGGGATTAATTATTGGATTTCTATGGGGTATTTGGCACCTGCCGTTAATACTTTTTTTTCCCAAAGCCATTGGTGATATACCAGTTTGGGTATATATACCATTAATGACCTCAATGGGAGTAATTTTTTCCTGGCTATACAACCGAACAAAAAGAAGTGTTTTATTAGCTGTATTACTGCACGGTGGGATGAATTTCACCCTCGGTTTTCTAGGTGCTGATATTTTAAAGAATCAAAACCTGCTTATGGTTCAGGTTGGACTTATAATTGTTATTGCAATAATATTGGCTAAGAGTAATAAAAAAGAAGAAACAAAACAGTCTATTAACGACAATTTTACCTTTGGATCCTCTAAGACAATACCTCAGGATTGGAAAACCTATAGATTTCAAAAAAAATAAATTATAATGTAAGCATCCCAAATAGTAGTGTAGTTTTTTAATAATTATATCGTATATTTATTTTAAGAAATTCAATTACAACATTTCTAGGTTCGCAAATCGTCAACAACAATTTTGATTCAGTATTAAATATTTGATAGTCAGCATATTACCGAATGGGTTCGAATCCCAGCCCGGTCACAATGAAATCAATCCCGCTCAAAGAGCGGGATTCTTGTTTTATAAAGTCGAAGAGACTAAAAGAAGTATCAAGATTTACTTAAAATACTTTCTCACAGCGGAGACGCTACATATGTTTTATTTTCTTTGAACAGACATTGACGAATGCACTTCATTTATGAACGTTCTCTTGTATTTTAAATCTTCTATGTATCTTAGATACGCCACAGCCTAAAATACAGAATTCCAATGTGCTTAGCTTGTTATTTACATTACATTTAATCACAACAAATAAAATTGGTAATTAGAAACGGGGCCCGATCAGCTTGAATTATCCAAATTCTAAAACAACGACGGCAAAAGAATAGTTATTCAAAATCCAAAAAATAAACAAATTGAAACCAATTATTACTTTAATTAGCTTTTTGTTTTTAATGAGTGGGACAGGAATTTCTGCACAAACACTTAAGATGGACAACCTTTTTGCGTGGTGCATTGTACCCTACGACAATCAACACCGTACACCTGAACAGCGGATTGAGATGCTAAAAAAACTTGGTTTTAAATCCTATGCGTACGACTGGCGTGAAGTACACTTACCAGAAATGGTGACAGAAATAGGCCTTGCCCGCAAAAACAGTATTGAAATGAATGCCGTTTGGATGTGGCTGGATAATAACGATGTAGTTGGAAACCTATCAGCAAATAACCGGAAAGTGCTACAGTCAATTGAAGAAACCGGGCTGAAAACACAAATCTGGGTAAGTTTTCCGGAAGACTATTTTGATAATCTGGATGAACGGCAACGGCTGGAAAAGGCAATAAAAATAGTTGGTTATGTGAGCAATGAAGCCAAAAGACTGAATTGCAAAGTGGGCTTGTACAATCACGGTGGCTGGTTTGGCCGGCCAGAAAACGTAGTGAAAATATGTGACGCCCTTAAAGGAAAGAATGTGGGTGTTATCTTCAATTTTCACCATGCTCATGATATGATCAATGAACTCCAGCAACTAGTGCAACTCATGAAACCTTACTTGTGGGCGGTTAATTTGAATGGTATGAATCCCGGGGGTCCAAAAATCCTTACCATTGGAAGCGGAGAAAGAGAGGCTGAAATGCTGGCCATTTTAAAAACAAGTGGTTTTAACGGTCCGTTTGGTATTCTGGGGCATGTGGAAGACGCCGATGTAGAACTAGTTTTAAGAAATAACCTAAATGGGCTAATGGAAGTTTTAGAAAAAAATAAAAAATAAAACTTCATCTAATAGCCGCTACCAAAGCAAAAAAGGATAGCCTAAAGCTATCCCTTTTACTCTTAATTGTTTAAATGGATTAGAACATAATGTTATAGGTAGCACCGATACCTATAACCTGAATATCCACATCATTTTCTGCAAAAGTGTGTTGGTAAAAACCATATAAATTCCATTTAACATTGTGGTATCCTATTTGGGGATTCACATATAATCCCCCACTGTTGTCATTGGCATTCGTTAAAAAACCATAACCAACATCAGTACCAAAAAATAAGCCTTTGCTTGCAGGATAGTATCTTGCAAAACCAGCTAAGGGAATTAAACCGAAATCATCGAACCCATCCTTTCCAAAAAAATGATTATATCCCGAGGCTACACCAATTCCAAAATTAGGATTTACCAAATACTGAGCTCTAACATCAGCGCCTAAGGTAAGCGAACTAAAATCAGATGTATCTCCTATTGGAACACCCACCTTTAATCCGGCTTTGAACCAGGAATTTTCAGGTGTAATTTCAATATTATCCTGAGCAAAAGTAAAACTGGCTGCAAACAGACTAAATACTAATACGACTCTTTTCATTTTAAGATATAATTTAAAGTTATAAGTGCTTATTTGTCAAATTTTATGCCAGTAATGTAAGTATTTTATTACATACTCAAGGTCAACAACTTAGCCCAAGTGTCAGGTGACATACATCTGATACATGTTGCTTTCATATACACCCGTTTTGTCTGCTTTACTGCCATTGCATAGGCAAAAAAAAACACAAGCTAACCAACCAAAACATAAATGATAGCCCTCTTTTTAAACCCAATAACCCTGAAATAAAAAGTTGCTCTTTTATGTAGATTATTTTAACTTTATTGTAAAAGATTGATGTTTAAATAGTTTTGATTTCAGAAAAGTACTACTAGCTTTTTGGAGATGAATCAATAGCTGTTCTAACTACATTCTAATACCATTTAATTCTGACCATAATTACACAACAACCCTATGAAACGTAAACTCCTCTTTGTTGCAAGTATAATGGGACTTATGCTTGTATCTTGTAACCTATTTACAAATGCCAATGAAAAATTAATTTTAATTGGAGCCTTCACTCAGCCGTGTACAGATGGTATGATGGAAACTGAATGTTTACAAATAAAATGGACCAAAGACCAAACGGAATGGCAAAACTTTTATGGAGAAATTGAAGGTTTTGCTTTTGAAAAGGGTAATGAGTACCAACTTATTGTGAAAGAAGAAGAAGTCAAAAATGCACCCGCCGATGCATCTTCGTTAAGATACAAATTGGTAAAAGAAGTATCAAAAATAAAAGTAGAATTACCCAATTTAATATATAGTGACAACAGCAAAAATGCATTGGATTGGCAAGGAACGTATGAAGGAATATTACCTTGCGCAGACTGCGAAGGTATTAAAACAACTCTTAAATTGGCTACAGATGATACGTTTACAAGAACGGTAGAATATTTAGGGAAAAAAGGTACACCTTTTTCAGACAGTGGTAAAATTGAATGGAATAAGGAAGGAAGCGCCATAACCCTAAATAACAATAACACAAATCAACAATATCAAGTTGGTGAGAATCAACTATTTCATTTAGACCAATCAGGAAATCAAATAAAAGGAGCTTTGGCCGAAAATTACATCCTAAGAAAAGTCGACCATGAA
>JBGTEN010000174.1:0-25042 GCA_041747755.1 Arenibacter sp.
TTTTGAAAAGTTATAGGAGGCGAAATTTTTAACACTAAGTAAGTGTTCTATTTCCGGGATATTACTCTCTTTCTGATAGCAATGTGCAAAAATGTAAGCCTCATTTTTAAAATGGTTGATAGCTATAATATTTTGATAAACTGCATAGTAAACATCGGGAATTTGTATTGCTCCTTCTTTTTTGTCGATTTGAATGGTTTCAAAATATTTTACAGCGTCATAAGCTATGTATCCAAACAGGCCATTATCAATAAATTTGAAATCATTTTCTTCGGAAGAAAATTGCTGACTAAAATCATGTATGGTACCAATTACATCAGTACCTTCAGTGATAGGAGTTTCTGAGAGCATTCCGTCCGGAAATTGCTGTGTTATTTTATTGTTCTCCACTTTTAAGAAGGCTATGGGATTACAACAGATATAGGAAAAACTATTGTCATTGGCATGGTAATCACTACTCTCCAAAAGAATGCTATTGGGAAACCGATCCCGTATTTTAAGATAAACACTTACAGGGGTAATGGTATCTGCAAGAATTTTTTTATAGTTGGATGTTAATTGATACTTCATCTTCAAATTGATTTTCAAATGAAAAAGGCTTGTCGTGATGACAAGCCTTCGTATGATTTAACTACAATAGTGCTTAACTCACGAGGTTTGTCGTAAGGTATTCCACCACCATAGATTTGCTTTTTTTCCGTTCATTATGAATTCAAAGATAGAAATCATTTTTAGAAATGCAAACAAGAAGATATTAAAAAAACAAAAACCCTATCTCTTGTGAAATTGAGATAAGGTTTTTGAATATGATCTTTAAAATTTAATTAGAATTCTAAATCCACTACAAGGTCAAACTCATCATAAATTGCTTTGTCTCCAAGATTATCAAAAAAGCTACCGGAGCCGTATTTTACATCGTAGTTAGTACGGTCAACTTTTACTGTTGCTGTTGCTTTGCTTCCATATACAGAAACATCAAATGTTACGGGCTTAGTGATGCCTTTGATAGTGAGGTCACCGGTTACTTTATAAGAATTTTTACCTGTTGACTTTACATCGGTAAAAACCAATTTTGAAGTTTTGTGGGTGGCAACACTAAAAAAATCATCTGAGTTTAGGTGACCGTCTAGTTTTCCTTTTGAATCTCCTTCTAAATCTTGAGTGTTAATAGTGGTCATATCTACGATAAATTCACCGCCTGTTAATTTATCACCATCAAATTCAAGTGCACCTTCTTTTAAAGCAATAGTGCCATAGTGAGATCCTGTCACTTTATAAGCCTTCCAAGTAACTTTACTTTCTGTGGCTTTTACAGGTTTTTTTTCTCCATCAACAGGAGTTGTTGCAGTTGCAATAGTACTTACTACAACAGCCAATACAAGACTTAATACGTTTTTTTTCATTTTTCTAGAGTTTAATGTTATTAATTGTTTTTGTTTGAAGTTAATCTTCATTTAGATATGCGTGAATAGTTCAGATTTTGTTTTTCTTACTTTAGGATAGTTTTGGGTCTTATCTTGTTGGGAACGATATCCTATTGTAGCAATAACTGCTGCGTTAAGGTCTTTTTCTGTCAGTCCTAAAATTTTATTGTATTCTTCAGATTCAAAACCTTCCATTGGGCAGGTATCTATCTTGAAATCTGCGGCGGCAGAAAGGAAATTTCCAAAAGCAAGATACACCTGCTTTACGGTCCATTGGGCTTTGTCTTCATCGGATAAACCAATTAACTTAGATTTCATAAAATCCCCATACCCCTTCAAATCATCCAAAGACAATCCTCTTGTAATTGCAACATTATTTAAATAATTGTCTACTAGCTCCTCTCCAAAAGAGGTTTTATTTGCAAAAACTATTAAGTGAGAAGCATCAACTATCTGTTTTTGACCCCAGGTAGCGGGTAATAGTTTTTCCCTAGTTTCTTTATCGGTAATCACAAAAATTTGATACGGTTGCAAACCATAAGAAGATGGACTTAGTTGTGTAGCTACAAGCAGTTTTGATAAATCCTTTTCCGTGACTTTTTTATCAGGATCAAACTTTTTTACGGCATAACGCCAGTTTAAATTTTCAGTATAATTGCTCATAATTAGCTTAAAACTTATTTAATAAATCATTCAGTTCATTCAATTCCTCAGCAGTAATATTTTTTACTATGGATTTTTCTGCCCGCTTTACAGCAACATCCATCTCTTTTAATACGTTGGCACCTTTTTCGGTAATACTTATTTCAACTTTCCTTCTATTGCTTTCACAGGTTATTCTATCTACATATCCTTTTAGCAATAATTTGTCAACCAAGCGAGTTGTATTACTCATTTTAGTCACCATACGTTCATTTAAAGTACACAAGTTTGCTGGTTTAGCATGTTGTCCTCTTAAAATTCGCAACACATTGAATTGTTGAATAGATATGTCAAAAGGTTTCAAGGCAATTGCTATGGTCTCATCAATTTTATTGCAAACCAATTTCAAATGAATAACAGTTCTGCTTTCAGGAGGAATAGGTTTATCTGTTTTGATGATTTGTTCAACATTCATTCCACTACAATATTTGTATATACAAATGTAGATGACATTTTAAACTCACAACAATTCTTAGACCTAAACTTTTGTTAAAAGTTTAATATGATTTAGTAATTATTTGAAAAATTGCAGAGGGATCTGCGTTTGTTTATGGAAGTTGCAGTGGGTTAGTCATAAAATTTAAATAAAAGCATTATTTTTGAAATCTACTTAAATAGTGTTGAATGGCAAATTTATCTCAAGAAGAATGGGTAAACCAGTTAGAGAAGGATAGCAATGCAGTTATCTTGGACGTGAGGGCACCAGAAGAATTGGAAGATGGTTACATTCCAAAAGCGTTAAATATAGATTTTTATCTAGGGCAAGAGTTTTTAGATGAGTTAGAAAAATTGGATAAAACCAAAAATTATTATGTCTATTGCCGGACAGGAAACAGAAGTGGACAAGCTTGTGCCATTATGAAAAATTCCGGATTCGAAAATGCTTTTAATTTGGAGGGTGGATTTATGCAATGGGAAGGTGAAATAGAATATTAACTTCATAACTACGGCTATGAATGCGTTATTTATGGAGGCAAATGGCTGTATTAAACTATGCGTGAAGACTTACTTCATTTTGTTTGGAAGTATAAAAAACTCCCTATAAATGAGTTGAGGGCTTCTAATAATGACGATATTTCCATTCTGGATTCGGGAACACACAACGTACTGGCAGGTCCGGATTTTTTTAATGCCAAAATCCGAATTAATGATCAACTCTGGGCAGGAAATGTTGAAATTCATGTAAAATCTTCTGATTGGTACAGACATCATCACGAAAAGGATCCAAATTATAATAATGTAATCCTACATGTGGTTTGGGAGGATGATGTTCCAGTTTTGCGCAATGATGGTTCTATAATACCTACCCTGGAATTAAAGGAATATATTGCTACCACTCTTTTGAGTTCTTATCAAGAATTATTTAACAAAAAGGAAATAGCTTTTATTAATTGCGAGAAAGACATTAAAGAAACCGACAATTTTACTTTTAAGAACTGGCTAGAAAGGCTTTATTTTGAAAGACTTGAACAAAAATCAGAATTAGTATTTAATTTATTGCATGCCTCCCAAAACGATTGGGAAAAAGTACTTTTTATTCTACTGTTAAAGAGTTTTGGATTAAATACCAATGGGGATTCCTTTTTTTCAATAGCACAGGCCATGAATTTTAAGGTAGTGCGTAAACTTCAACACGAGGTTTTTAAAATGGAAAGTCTTTTTTTTGGAACGGCAGGATTCTTGGAGGATAATAGTATACAAGACACTTATTATTTAAATCTCCAAAAGGAGTATGGTTTTTTGAAGAATAAATTTGGATTGGAACCCAAAGGAATTCAAAAGTCCTATTTTTCTAAGTTAAGACCCGCTAACTTCCCCACAATTCGATTGTCTCAATTTGCTAATTTAGTAGCTACAAGGCCTAATTTTTTTAGTAGTATAATCAGTGCAAAATCAATATCAGAGTTATATTCCATCTTCAAAATTGGTACTTCATCATATTGGGAAACTCATTTTACCTTCGGAAAGGAATCCAAGAAAAGTAAAAAAGGGCTATCAAAAAAGTTTGTAGATATTCTTATTATTAACACAATAATTCCATTAAAATTTTGCTACGCTAAGCATTTGGGACTAGACATTAATGAAGAACTAATAGGATTAATATCATCACTTAAACTAGAAGAAAATGCCATTGTTAGAAATTATGAGCTATTAGGTCTTGAGCTACACAATGCCAAAGATAGTCAAGCATTACTTACACTTCACAAGGAATACTGCAGACTGAATAAGTGTTTGCAATGTGCAATTGGGAGAGAAATATTAACGGGAAAAGACTAATTTTGGTATATGAATTTTTTCTACCAAATATTGTATTATTTTCAAAAAAGAGGCTTTGATGTCTGTAAACGAATTGCAGATACTTTGGGGATTAGAGCCAGAATAGTGCGCACAACGTTTATTTATTTGACATTTGTTACATTAGGTTTTGGATTTGCTCTATACTTGTTTATGGCCTTTTGGTTAAAGATAAAGGACTTAGTCTACACAAAGCGCTCCTCTGTTTTTGATCTTTAATGGGTATTTACCATAATTTATAACTCTTTACTCCTAAGCCAGACACAGCGGTGATATGGTCGTTAAAGCTTCTAGCATGTAAGTCATAAAATGCAGATATATTAACCCCCTCAATTATTGAAAAAATTAGTATCTCTTTTGGTTTTATTTGATTCCGTTAATTATTTTTAAGATATTGCCAATCCTAGAGTTATAAACCGATTTGAACTATTTGTCTTATGAGGTGTTATTTTTTTTTCATTTTAACCATTCTATCCACTGTTGTTTTTTCCCAAGATTTAAAAGTTAAGGCTACTGTTTTAAACACTTCAGACGCTATAAATGATGGTATGATAGATTTGGACGTACAGGGTGGTGTTCCTCCTTATACTTATAAATGGAGTAATCAGACCACTTCATTACATTCAAAACTGGCAATAGGTTTAACTGAGGGTATACCTTACAGTGTTACCGTTACTGACTCCCAGGGAACCTCTATTTATGAGGAATTTAAAATAGAGGCTCAAGCAATTGCTGAGGTTTTTAACGGCTTTATGACCCCTGCGGTAAGTGCGCTGGGTTCGGTTCTTTTCTGGGATCCTTTTGCTGCGACGGGAATTTATGATCCTCATGTATACACAAATGTTGAACGCATTGGAATTCCCGGTTGGTCTCCTGACATTAAAAACAAATATGAACTGAAACAATGGCTTAAAGAAGATTCAAGTAAAGTAGTTAAAGGAGACGATATTGCCATAATCTCCAAAGAAAGCGGACCGGATGAAACCGTTGTGGCTTTGGCCAGTGGAACGCTAAAACACCTGACATTACAAGGAAAAGTAATTTATAATTCAGAAAATCAAAAACACATTATACAGCAAGGAGCGCATTATTTTGCGGAAGTGCTTTATGACGAACCGGTAGCACTTTTATATCCCAATGGGGAACCTATTAGTAAGGGTATTCCTTTTATAGTAATTTGGCTGGTATTGGGTGCAACTTTTTTTACCATACGAATGGGCTTCATTAACATTCGTGGTTTCCGCCATGCGATTGATTTGGCAAAAGGGAAATATGATGATCCTAATGCTCCTGGGCAGGTTACGCATTTTCAGGCTTTGGCTACTGCCGTTTCAGGAACTGTTGGGTTAGGAAATATTGCGGGAGTGGCGGTTGCCATTTCATTGGGCGGGGCTGGCGCTACATTTTGGATGATTGTCTGTGGTCTATTGGGCATGTCTTCGAAATTTGTAGAATGTACCTTGGGTGTAAAATACAGAGATATATTGCCCGATGGTCGGGTTTTTGGTGGCCCTATGAATTATCTGCGCTATGGTCTTGAGAAAAGAAACCTAAAAGGTTTTGGAAAAGTTTTAGCAGGGTTATTTGCCGTTTTGGGAGTAGGTGCTTCCTTTGGAGGAGGCAACATGTTTCAGGCAAATCAGTCTTTTGAGCAGTTAGCAGGACAATTTCCTGCTTTGGAAGGCAACGGATTTTGGTTTGGTGTTATTACGGCTATACTTGTCGGTGTTGTTATTATTGGAGGTATTAGTAGTATCGCTAAGGTTACAGGCAAGGTGGTGCCTATAATGGCTTCTATTTACATCTTAGCTGCATTAGCTGTGATCATAATGAATATACAAAATATTGGTCCTGCATTTTATGCAATTGTTGATGGAGCATTTAACCCATCTGCAATTAAAGGCGGAATCATTGGTGTATTGGTAATAGGGTTTCAGCGGGCGGCATTTTCTAATGAAGCAGGCGTGGGTTCGGCTGCAATAGCGCATAGTACTGCAAAGACAAATAATCCTCCTTCTGAGGGTTTTGTGGCGTTGTTGGAGCCTTTTATAGACACAGTTGTTGTATGTACACTGACCGCTTTGGTGCTTATTTTTACAGGTATGCATGAGGTTGAGGGAATGGCAGGTGCGCAGCTGACTTCTGATGCTTTTGCCAGTCAGATTTCCTGGTTTCCTTATGTTCTTGCACTAGCAGTATTTTTATTCGCATTTTCTACAATGATTTCTTGGTCATATTATGGAATGCGTGCTTGGACCTATCTTTTTGGAAAGAGTAAGAGGACCGAATTCATTTATAAAATGGTTTTTTTGGTTTTTGTAGTAATTGGTGCCTCGGTAAGCTTAGGGGCTGTTTTAGATTTTTCTGATATGATGATATTGGCCATGTCCTTTCCCAATATTATAGGATTGTATATTATGTCAGGAGAGGTTAAGACAGATCTTGGTGAATATCTTAAAAAGCTGAAGTCTAATGCGCTTTATAAAAATCAGAATGTCGAAAAATAGTTTGACAAAATTCCACTTTTAATCAATCAGGAATCCCATCCATTAAGACAATCATATTATGCAGCTTTTATTTCTTTAAGATTTATTTTTTTTGAAATTAGTTTTGTAAATAAATCTATCTTTAACAAAACCAAACTGAATTTATATGATACGACGCTTTCTTCAATTCGTTCTTTTGTTCATTCCTCTTGTTACCGTAGCCCAGCAAACTAATGAAATGGGCTTAGATGAAAAAATAGATAATGCTTTCAAACCGATTTCCGATTTTTTTTCCAAGGTTATCTTTTTTGAAATTTTTGGAGCTCCGTTTGTAGTTATACTTCTTGTTTTAAGCGCTTTATTTTTTACTATTTATTTTGGGTTTATCAATATAACAAAATTTGGTACAGCAGTCGGTGTAGTACGAGGTAAGTATGACGAGCTGGATCTTCACGGAGCTGAAAAATCGGAAACTAATGTAAGTCAAGGAGATTTAATAGATACAATAAAAGACGAAAGTAAAGATGGCGAGGTAAGTCATTTTCAGGCGTTGGCAACGGCAGTATCAGGAACGGTCGGTAACGGTAATATTGCAGGCGTAGCACTGGCCATTGCATTAGGTGGCCCTGGCGCTACATTTTGGATGATTATATGTGGATTTTTGGGAATGTCTACAAAATTTGTAGAATGTACCTTGGGTGTACAATATAGAGATATAGGACCAGACGGGACGGTGTATGGTGGTCCTATGTATTATATAAGTAGGGGACTTAAAGAAAAAGGTTTTGTTAAATTGGGTAAAATAGCGGCTGTTTTGTTCGCGTTCTTTTGTATTGGAGGTTCTTTTGGAGGGGGTAATGCTGCGCAGTCCAATCAGGCAACCATAGTTTTAAAAGAACTTTTTGGATTACAAAGTACAAGTGCAGGAAGTATTATTGGATTAATTATTGCGGTCCTTGTGGGCGTGGTTATTATTGGAGGTATAAAACGAATAGCTTCTGTAACCGAGAAAGTAGTTCCTTTTATGGCGTTATTTTACCTAATCGCCTGTTTCTATATTGTTTTAAGCAACTTTACCTTAATAGATGATGCGATATCTCTTATACTCTCAGAAGCATTTAGTATGAAAGCAGGAATCGGTGGATTAATAGGAGTTTTATTGGTTGGTTTTAAGAGAGCAGTCTTTTCCAATGAGGCAGGTGCAGGTTCTGCCTCTATTGCCCATTCTGCAGTGCGCACAAAGTATTCTGCATCCGAAGGTTTAGTGGCCTTACTAGAGCCTTTTATTGATACCGTTATTATATGTACAATGACAGCCTTGGTAATCATTATCTTTAACATGGGCGGTGCGTTTCAATATGGCGGTGATGGAACTGGTGCAGTTTTAATTGACGGTATTTCTTATGAGGGTGCAGGCATTACTTCTGTGGCATTTTCTAATTACATTCCTTATGCAAACATTTTTCTGACCATAGCTGTATTCTTATTTGCAGTATCAACCATGATTTCCTGGTCCTACTATGGTTTACAGTCTTGGAAATTTCTTTTTGGGAGAGGAAAAAGAGCTGATTTAATCTATAAATTGTTGTTTTTGACATTTATAGTCGTGGGAGCTGCCGCTAACATGGGCTCTATTTGGGCCTTTTCAGATGCCATGATATTTGCAATGGTTTTTCCAAATATGGTAGGGCTATTCTTTTTGTTTCCTGTTGTGAAAAAGGAATTGAATCGATACCTTAATGCGATAAAGGCAAGTAAGGCATAAATCCAAGCAAATGAACTCACTTAAATCCCACTTCAAGTTCAATAAACAAGAGCGAAGTGGGATTTTCTTTTTACTATTATTTATCACAATCTTTCAAATTGGCTATTTTTTGATAAAGGTTATTCCATTTCCAACAGTTGAAACAGTACAAACAGATATTAAAACACAAACATTAATTGATTCCTTGAAGATCAAACAAATGGTTCAAGATTCCACAGTAAGCTATGCATTTAATCCTAATTTTATAACAGACTTTAAAGGGTATTCTATAGGGATGTCTGTTGAAGAAATAGATAGGCTATTAGCTTTTAGACGAAATAATAATTTTATTAATTCTTCAGAGGAATTCCAGGAAGTAACACTTATTTCAGATTCTTTGCTAACTGTAATTGCCCCTTATTTTAAATTTCCCGATTGGACACAGCAAAGAGGTAATGGTGATGCGAGAAACACCAACTATCCAACACCTAATCTTTCAAATAAGCTTAATGCGGAGATGTTAAAGGATTTGAATGCTGCTACTGCTGAGGAACTGAAAATTATTAAAGGAATAGGTGAGGTTCTTTCTTTACGGATTATTAAATTTAGAGACAGACTTGGTGGTTTTTTGGTCGAAGATCAATTGCAAGATGTTTACGGTTTAGAAGCTGAGGTAGTACAAAGAATCATAGAGAAGTTTCCAATAGTAAGCAAACCGGCTGTCAAAAGAATTAGTGTTAATTCGGCAACCAAAGAGGAATTAGCTGCTTTAGTATATTTAGGAACTGTTTTGGCTCAGAGGATTATAGACCATAGGAAGGCTGTCGGAACTATTAACTCGTTGGACGAATTAATGTTGATAGAAGGTTTTCCAACAGAAAAGATTGATAGAATTAAATTATATTTGCAATTATAAAAAAATTGCTAAAATGATTACGGATACATTAGTAACAATGAGTTTTGATTACTCAGAAACCCAGCAGCTGGTTGCTTCCTCGGCCAAAGACTTTGCTGAACAGTTTATAAGGCCTTACGTAATGGAATGGGATGAGGCTCAGCTGTTTCCTGTTGAAGTTCTCAAGAAGGCTGGCGATATGGGCTTTATGGGTGTTTTAGTGCCTCAGGAATTAGGTGGTGCAGGGTTTGGGTATCATGAGTATGTGGCTATCATTGAAGAAATTTCTAAAGTGGACCCTTCTATAGGTTTGTCTATTGCAGCACATAACTCCTTGTGCACTAATCATATTTTGTCATTTGGTAATGACGCACAAAAATTAAAATGGATTCCAAAACTGGCAACCGGGGAGTGGATAGGTGCTTGGGGTCTTACTGAACACAATACAGGCTCAGATGCGGGAGCTATGAGTACAACAGCAGTGAAGGAAGGAGATTTTTGGGTAATTAATGGGGCTAAGAACTTCATTACTCATGGTAAAAGTGGGGATATTGCAGTAATAGTTGTCAGAACTGGAAAGAAAGGAGATAGTCATGGGATGACCGCTTTTGTTGTGGAAAAAGGAACTAAAGGCTTTACTAGTGGAAAGAAAGAGAATAAATTGGGAATGCGCGCCAGCGAAACAGCTGAATTGGTTTTTGATAATTGTAAGATTCCGGATAGTAACCGATTAGGTGAAGTAGGAGACGGTTTTGTCCAATCTATGAAAATCTTAGATGGAGGCAGAATATCCATAGGCGCCCTCTCATTGGGAATTGCTAAAGGCGCATACGAGGCAGCCCTAAAATATTCCAAAGAGCGTTTTCAGTTTGGAAAGCCTATAAGTCACTTTCAGGGAATCTCATTTAAATTGGCAGATATGGCTACTGAAATTGAAGCAGCTGAACTATTGTTGCATAAGGCAGCCTTTTTGAAAAATGAAGGTCGTAAAATGACCAAAATGAGCGCTATGGCTAAAATGTTTGCTTCGGAAGTTTGCGTTAAAGTGGCTAATGAGGCAGTACAAATACATGGAGGTTATGGTTACACAAAGGATTTTCCGGTAGAAAAGTTTTACAGGGATTCAAAGCTATGCACCATTGGCGAGGGTACAACGGAAATACAAAAAGTGGTAATCGCAAAGAATATTTTAAAATAAAAGCTAGATAATTAATTTTATGCGTGTATATTTGCACTCTTAATTTAAAAGAAAGGAGGTTGTAGCCCATGTTAATAATACCTATAAAAGAAGGAGAAAACATAGATAGAGCGCTAAAACGTTTTAAGCGTAAGTTCGACAAAACAGGTACAATGAGACAGTTGAGAAAACGTCAACAGTTTACAAAACCTTCTGTAGAACGAAGAGCTCAGATTCAGAAGGCCCAGTATATTCAAGGTCTTAGAGATAAAGAAGAAATTTAAGTCTCTATCATTTTCTTAAATAATATAAATCCCGTCTTGGACGGGATTTCTTATTTTATACCATATAGAAATGCTGCTTGTTTTGTAATTTTAAAGTATGTCTTTACCATCGTTTATTTCCTACTTGTCTCTGGAAAGAAATTATTCCAGAAATACCATAGTTGCCTATGAAAATGACCTAAACGAGTTCAGGATTTTTTGTACTTCAGAATTTCAAATAACAGAAATTGAAGATATTGATTACGCCCAAATTAGAAATTGGATTGTTAGTTTGGTGAATTCCAACATTTCTAACCAATCTATTAATCGAAAGATTGCCTCCTTAAAAGCCTATTATAAATTCTTGTTAAGAATAGAAAGGATAAATTTAAATCCATTAAGTAAGCATAAGGCACTTAAAACATCCAAAAAGGTGGAGGTACCTTTCTCAGAGCTGGAAATGGAAAATGTAGTACTACAAATGCCGATAGAAAAGAGTTTCGAAGGATTACGAGATGTTTTAATAATAGAACTCTTTTACACTACAGGCATACGGAGGGCAGAACTTATTAATTTAAAATTGGGAGACATAGATATTCCAAACCAAATCATCAAGGTTTTAGGCAAAAGAAATAAGGAAAGAATTATCCCGCTCTTGACCAATACTTCAAAAGTGTTTTCTAGTTATTTGGAAGAGCGCAACTGCTTAAACGAAATTATAAACTCAGAGTATATTTTTTTGACCAAATCGGGCAATAAAATATATGAAACTCTTGTTTATAGAATTATAAATGGCTATTTTAGTAAAGTCTCATCAAAAGTAAAAAAGAGTCCGCATATTTTAAGACACACCTTTGCTACTCACTTGCTTAGTATGGGAGCAGATTTAAATTCCGTTAAGGAACTTTTGGGACATTCAAGCTTAGCATCCACTCAGATTTATACGCACAACAGTATAGCTGAACTTAAAAAGGTACATCTTTCTGCTCATCCAAGAAGCAAGAAGTAACACCAATTTCTTTTATTGTTTAATTTTAAAACTTCCCTTATGAAAGTAAATGCACAATCCGTAAATTTTACAGCAGACGGCAAACTAATCGGTTTTATCCAAGAAAGACTAGATAAATTAGAACTTTTCTATGATAGAGTAATCAGTTCAGATGTATACTTAAAAGTAGAGAATACGAGCGCAAAAGAAAATAAAATTGTGGAGATAAAAGTGCATGTACCTAAGGATAAATTTATAGTAAAAAAACAGTGTAAATCATTTGAGGAAGCAGTAGACTCTGCATGTGATTCTTTAGAGAGAAAACTTGTAAAAAGGAAGGAAAAATTTAGATTACAGGCTTAAATAAAATTTTTCGAAAAATGTTTTGATTAAATAAAAATATATATACATTTGCAGTCCGTTAGAAATAGCGGACTTTTTTTGTGAAAAAAGAGGCAAAAAGCCGATGTAGCTCAGCTGGCTAGAGCAGCTGATTTGTAATCAGCAGGTCGTGGGTTCGAGTCCCTCTATCGGCTCAAATAGAAGAATATTATTGCTTCTAAAGTGTTGATATTTAGTAAAAAATTGCGGGACATGAAGTTTGTCCTGAGCACAGTAAAGGAAATTTCCTTTATCAGCTCATAAGTTCTTAAGTAAAATGGTTCATTAGGGGAGATACTCAAGCGGCCAACGAGGGCAGACTGTAAATCTGCTGACTACGTCTTCGCAGGTTCGAATCCTGCTCTCCCCACAAAGAGAATCGCAGGCTCCTATGAATTTTAGGAACTAAAGTTTTATTGAAAAACGTTACCTTTTTCATCGTTTTTCTGGAATAATTTTAACAATAACTAGTGATTGTTGAGGTAGTGAAGCCTTAAAGTACTAGGTCTGTAGTAAATTGAAATTGTGATTTAAAATTGCGGGAGTAGCTCAGTTGGTAGAGCGTCAGCCTTCCAAGCTGAATGTCGCCGGTTCGAACCCGGTCTCCCGCTCAAATTTTTCCAAATTGCAGGAATCTTTTTTGTAGAATAGAAGATTAATGGTGTTAGGAAATAAATGAAGAAAAGCCTTCCATACTTTATTTTAGGGTATTTATGGTTTTCATTCTAAAGGTTGATGAAGTTCCGGGTTGGTCTGCTTTAGGCAGATAGGAGCGGGAATCAGGTTCCGAAAATGGGATTTTGGATTCAACACTTTACGCCGGTGTAGCTCAGGGGTAGAGCGTTTCCTTGGTAAGGAAGAGGTCATGAGTTCAAATCTCATCATTGGCTCAATTAAAGCATAGATTGTACACTAAATATAAATAAACTAAGATTAAAATTCATTAAACATGGCAAAGGAAACCTTTAATCGTTCCAAACCGCACTTAAATATAGGTACTATTGGACACGTGGATCACGGTAAAACTACATTGACTGCAGCTATTACTTCTGTATTAGCTAACGCAGGACTTTCTGAAAGAAGAAGTTTCGATTCTATCGATAACGCTCCTGAAGAAAAAGAGCGAGGTATTACAATTAATACATCGCACGTGGAGTATTCTACGGCCGCTCGTCACTACGCTCACGTAGACTGTCCGGGTCACGCGGATTATGTGAAGAACATGGTTACAGGTGCTGCACAAATGGACGGAGCTATTTTGGTGGTAGCTGCCACTGATGGTCCTATGCCACAAACTCGTGAGCACATCCTTCTAGGCCGTCAGGTTGGTATCCCAAGAATGGTTGTTTTCATGAACAAAGTGGACATGGTTGATGATGATGAGCTTTTAGAGCTTGTTGAAATGGAAATCAGAGAACTACTTTCTTTTTATGAGTATGATGGTGATAACGGTCCCGTAATTGCAGGTTCTGCTTTAGGTGCTCTTAACGGAGAACAGAAATGGGTAGATACCGTAATGCAATTAATGGATGCTGTTGATGAATGGATTGAGCTCCCAAAGCGTGATGTTGATAAGCCTTTCTTAATGCCTGTAGAAGATGTATTTACAATTACAGGTCGTGGTACTGTTGCAACAGGGCGTATTGAAACCGGTGTTGCTAATACAGGTGATGGTGTTGAAATCATTGGTATGGGTGCTGAGAAATTAACATCTACTATCACCGGGGTTGAGATGTTCAGAAAAATATTGGATAGAGGTGAGGCTGGAGATAACGTAGGTATCTTGTTAAGAGGTATTGATAAATCTCAAATAAAAAGAGGTATGGTAATTTGTAAGCCAGCTTCTGTAAAGCCACATGCTAAATTTGAAGCTGAGGTATATATCCTTAAAAAAGAAGAAGGTGGTCGTCACACTCCATTTCACAATAACTATCGTCCACAGTTTTATGTAAGAACTACGGACGTTACTGGAACAATTAATCTTCCAAGCGGAGTTGAGATGGTAATGCCTGGTGATAACCTTACAATAACCGTGGATTTGTTGTCTCCAATTGCACTAAGTGTTGGTCTTCGTTTTGCTATCCGTGAAGGGGGTAGAACTGTAGGTGCTGGACAGGTAACCAAGATTTTAGATTAATAAGAGAATATATTAGGTTGAGGGTGTCCGCTATTATTGGCGGATACCTTTCAGCGTAAATATAAACGGGTGTAGCTCAGTTGGTAGAGCACTGGTCTCCAAAACCAGGTGTCGGGAGTTCGAGTCTCTCCTCCCGTGCCAATATAAATAGCTAAACGATAAATAACGTTAAGCAGTTCATTAAAGAAAAGTATCGCTGATGTTTACATATATAAAGGAGTCCATCGAAGAACTTAAGAACAATGTTACGCTTCCTACTAGAGCAGAGGCTTCGAATCTTATGGTAGTGGTAGCTGTTTTTTCCATTTTGTTCGCTTTGGCCACTTGGGGTGTTGACAGTTTATTTAGCAAATTGATTCAGTTGTATTTCAATAAATTAATAAATTAAGTAGAACCCCATGTCAGAAGTGTTGGAGAAGAAATGGTATGTGGTAAGGGCGGTAAGCGGCCAAGAAAACAAAATTAAAGGTTACATCGAAAGCGAAGTGGCCAGAGTAGGTTTTTCAGATTATCTCGAAGAAGTTTTGGTTCCTACGGAGAAGGTTGTGCAAATCAGAAATGGAAAGAAAATAAATAAAGAACGTGTTTATTTTCCGGGATATATTATGATTAAAGCCAATTTAGGTGGAGAAATGGTTCATATTATAAGATCAATTACAAACGTAATTGGATTTTTAGGTGAAACGAAAGGGGGAGATCCGGTTCCTTTAAGGAAATCTGAGGTAAATAGAATGCTAGGCAAGGTTGATGAATTGGCAGTAAACACGGATAGTGTGTCTATACCTTTCGTTATTGGGGAAACTATTAAGGTTATAGATGGTCCATTTAATGGTTTTAATGGTACCGTAGAGAAAATTAATGAAGAAAAGCGTAAACTAGAGGTGATGGTTAAAATTTTCGGAAGAAAAACACCATTGGAACTTAGTTATATGCAGGTAGAAAAAGTTTAATAAGAACTGTTACATATTTAAAAGTTGTGTTGCTTCCAAAAACACACTTTAGTTAAATTTAGAACAATGGCAAAAGAAATTAGTAAAGTAGTTAAACTACAAGTTAAGGGAGGTGCTGCGAATCCATCGCCACCGGTCGGACCTGCTTTAGGTGCTGCCGGAGTCAATATTATGGAGTTCTGTAAGCAGTTTAATGCACGTACTCAAGATAAACCTGGCAAGGTTTTGCCAGTTGCGATTACTGTCTATAAGGACAAATCATTTGACTTTGTCGTAAAGACACCGCCGGCTGCTGTTCAACTTATGGAAGCAGCTAAGATTAAAAAAGGATCTGGCGAACCTAACAGAAATAAAGTGTCCAGTGTGTCTTGGGATCAAATAAAATTAATCGCTGAGGATAAAATGGTGGATCTAAACGCCTTTACCATGGAATCTGCCATGAGTATGGTTGCAGGAACAGCTAGGTCTATGGGGTTAAAAGTCTCAGGAACCAGACCTTTTTAAAATCTTAAAAGTAAGAGAATGGCAAAATTGACAAAAAAGCAAAAGGAAGCTCATTCCAAGATAGAGAAAAACAAAATCTATTCTTTGAATGAAGCATCTGTTTTGGTAAAGGAAATAACTAATGTAAAATTCGATGCATCTGTAGATATCGCTGTTCGTTTGGGTGTAGACCCAAGAAAGGCGAATCAGATGGTACGTGGCGTTGTTACCCTTCCACATGGAACAGGTAAAGATGTTAAGGTTTTAGCATTGGTAACCCCGGATAAAGAAGCAGAGGCTAAAGAAGCCGGAGCGGATTATGTTGGGTTAGATGATTATTTGGATAAAATTAAAAACGGTTGGACAGATGTTGATGTAATCATCACTATGCCAAGTGTTATGGGTAAGTTAGGACCATTAGGGAGAATTTTAGGACCACGTGGACTGATGCCAAATCCAAAGACAGGTACAGTAACAATGGATGTGGCCAAGGCCGTAGCTGAAGTTAAAGCTGGTAAAATTGATTTTAAGGTAGATAAAACAGGTATCGTTCATGCTGCAATAGGAAAAGCTTCTTTTTCTTCAGATAAAATTGCAGGCAATGCAAAGGAGCTTTTAGATACTTTGGTTAAGTTGAAACCTACTGCTGCAAAGGGTGTATACATGAAGAGTGTTTATCTTTCAAGCACAATGAGCCCAAGTGTGCAATTTGATCCTAAAACCGCTTAACGGGAAGTTAAAATTTTTATTATGACAAGAGAAGAAAAATTAAGCGTTATACAAGATTTAACTGTACAGTTAAGTAATAGTAGCACAATTTACCTTGCGGATATTTCTGGTTTGGACGCAGTAAATACCTCAGATTTAAGAAGAGCATGTTTTAAGGCTAATATAAAATTGGCGGTTGTAAAAAACACATTACTTGCCAAGGCAATGGAAGCTTCGGATAAGGATTTTGGTGAACTTCCAGAGGTACTAAAGGGAAATACTTCACTAATGTTTTCAGAAACTGGGAACGCTCCTGCAAAGCTTATTCAGACTTTTAGAAAAAAATCTAAGAAGCCTGTCTTAAAAGGTGCTTTTATAGCCGAAGCCATTTATATTGGGGATAATCAATTAGATGCTTTGGTTAATATTAAGTCAAGGGAAGAGATGATTGGTGAAATTATAGGATTGTTGCAGTCCCCTGCCAAGAATGTTATTTCCGGACTTAAATCTGGAGGAGGTAAACTTGCAGGTATTCTTAAGACCTTATCAGAAAGGTAACAAAAACGTACGCACTAAAAAACAATTATATTTTTAAAATTTTTATTAAACGATAGAAAAATGGCAGATTTAAAAGATTTCGCAGAACAATTGGTTAACTTAACCGTGAAGGAAGTAAATGAGTTAGCTAAGATTTTAAAAGATGAATATGGTATTGAGCCAGCTGCTGCAGCTGTTGCGGTTGCCGTAGGTGGAGGAGCTGGTGATGCTGGTGAAGTAGCAGAAGAAAAAACTGAATTTGATGTAATTCTTAAGGCTGCTGGTGCTTCTAAATTAGCAGTAGTAAAGTTGGTTAAGGAATTAACTGGTTTAGGATTAAAAGAAGCTAAAGATATTGTTGATAGCGCTCCAAAACCTATCAAAGAAGGTATCTCTAAAGATGAGGCAGAAGGAATTAAGAAATCCTTAGAAGAAGCAGGAGCAGAAGTTGAGCTTAAATAATAGCACCAACCACACTATTTTGGGTTTAGGTCTTTTCACTTTTAGTGGTTAGACCTATACCCTTTTAATGGTATATAAAGTTATATACTACTTACTTTAGTATTCATAATCAAAATTTTGTCCATTGATGTTCACAAATCAAACTGAAAGAATAAGTTTCGCATCCGCTAAGAACATACCAGATTATCCGGATTTCTTGGACATTCAGATTAAATCATTTCAAGATTTTTTTCAACTTGAAACTAAATCTGACGAGAGAGGCAATGAAGGCTTGTATAACACCTTCATGGAAAACTTTCCAATCACAGATACACGAAATCAGTTTATATTAGAGTTTTTAGATTATTTTGTAGATCCACCTAGATATTCAATACAGGAATGTATAGAGCGTGGACTTACCTATAGTGTACCTCTAAAGGCTCGGCTTAAACTCTATTGCACAGATCCGGAACATGAGGATTTTGAGACAATAGTTCAAGATGTTTATCTTGGAACCATCCCTTATATGACTCCTAGTGGTACTTTTGTAATTAATGGAGCGGAAAGAGTTGTTGTTTCACAACTCCATAGGTCTCCTGGGGTATTCTTTGGACAGTCATTCCATGCCAATGGCACCAAATTGTATTCGGCAAGGGTTATTCCTTTTAAAGGTTCTTGGATCGAGTTTGCCACCGATATCAATGGGGTTATGTATGCTTATATTGATAGAAAAAAGAAATTACCGGTTACCACTTTGTTTAGAGCAATTGGCTTTGAGCGAGATAAAGATATTTTGGAGATTTTTGACCTTTCAGAGGAGGTAAAAGTTTCTGTGGCAGGCTTAAAGAAAGTTTTGGGTCGTAAATTGGCTGCTAGAGTTTTAAATACCTGGCATGAGGATTTCGTTGATGAGGATACAGGCGAAGTAGTTTCAATTGAAAGGAATGAAATTATTCTGGATAGGGATACTATTTTGGAAAAAGATCATTTGAATCAGATTTTGGATGCTGATGTAAAAACCATTTTGTTGCACAAGGAGAATAATGCCCAAAGTGATTACGGTATTATTCACAATACACTACAAAAGGATCCAACAAATTCAGAAAAGGAGGCTGTAGAACACATCTACCGTCAGCTGCGTAATGCCGAGCCGCCCGATGAAGAAACGGCTCGAGGTATTATTGATAAACTATTCTTTTCAGATCAACGCTATAACCTAGGCGAAGTAGGGCGTTACCGAATGAATAAAAAATTAGGTTTGAATATTGGAATGGACAAGCAGGTTTTGACCAAAGAAGATATCATAACCATTATAAAATACTTAATTGAGCTTATCAATTCCAAGGCAGAAATCGATGATATCGATCACCTTTCAAACCGTCGTGTAAGAACAGTGGGTGAGCAACTGTCTCAGCAGTTTGGAGTGGGTCTTGCCCGTATGGCCAGAACCATCCGTGAGCGGATGAACGTTCGTGATAATGAGGTTTTTACCCCAATAGATTTGATTAATGCAAAGACTTTGTCCTCTGTAATCAACTCGTTCTTTGGCACGAATCAATTATCTCAATTTATGGATCAGACCAATCCTTTGGCTGAAATTACTCATAAAAGGAGGTTATCTGCTCTAGGGCCGGGAGGTCTTTCCCGAGAAAGAGCAGGTTTTGAGGTTCGTGATGTTCACTATACCCATTATGGACGATTATGTCCAATAGAAACACCGGAAGGACCAAATATTGGACTAATTTCTTCCTTAGCAGTTTTTGCTAAAGTAAATTCAATGGGTTTTCTGGAAACCCCATATCGCAAAGTTGATAGCGGCAAGGTAAACACCAAAGAGTTTATTTATTTAAGTGCTGAAGAAGAAGAGGGAATGAAAATTGCACAAGCTAACATTCCTTTAAAAGATGGTGGAGCAATAGAGATAGATAAGGTAATTGTTAGAGAGGAAGGAGATTTCCCTGTGGTAGATCCTTCAGATGTAAACTATACAGATGTTGCCCCGAATCAAATTGCATCTATTTCTGCATCCTTGATTCCGTTCTTAGAACATGATGATGCAAACAGGGCCTTGATGGGTTCTAACATGATGCGACAGGCCGTACCTTTGTTAAAACCGGAAGCACCCATTGTAGGAACTGGTCTTGAGCGTCAGGTAGCATCTGATTCGCGGGTTTTAATTAATGCAGAAGGAGACGGAGTTATTGAGTATGTTGATGCAGAAAAGATCAAAATAAAATACACTAGAACAGAAGAAGAGCGACTAGTTAGTTTTGAAGAAGATTCTAAAACCTATGAATTGGTTAAATTTAGAAAAACCAATCAGGGTACCAGTATTAATCTAAAACCTATTGTAAGAAAAGGGGACAAGGTTAAAAAAGGTCAGGTTTTATGTGAAGGGTATGCTACTGAAAGTGGTGAACTTGCCCTTGGAAGAAACCTTACTGTTGCGTTTATGCCATGGAAAGGGTACAACTTTGAAGATGCAATTGTAATTTCTGAAAAAGTTGTACGCGAGGATATATTTACATCTATTCACGTTGATGAATACTCTTTAGAGGTAAGAGATACTAAATTGGGTGCTGAAGAACTTACTAATGATATCCCCAATGTATCTGAAGAGGCTACCAGAGATTTGGATGAATACGGAATGATTCGTATTGGTGCAGAAGTAAAGCCTGGTGACATTCTAATTGGAAAAATAACACCCAAAGGAGAATCAGATCCAACTCCGGAGGAGAAATTGTTACGTGCTATTTTTGGTGATAAAGCCGGAGATGTTAAAGACGCATCTTTAAAAGCGCCCCCATCTTTAAATGGTGTTGTTATTGACAAGAAATTGTTTTCGAGATCTGTTAAAGATAAACGAAGACGTTCTGAAGATAAGGAAGCCATCTCTAAACTAGAGTTGGAGTACGAAGTTAAATTTGAACAACTTAAGGACATTTTAATTGAAAAGCTTTTTGTCCTTGTCAATGGAAAGACATCTCAGGGTGTTTTGAATGACCTTGGTGAAGAGGTCCTTCCTAAGGGAAAGAAATACACCATGAAAATGCTTAATGCAGTAGATGATTTTGCGCATTTAGTGTCAGGTAGCTGGACTACAGATAAGGAAAGTAATACTTTGGTGGCAGATTTATTACACAACTATAAAATCAAATTGAATGACCTTCAAGGAAACTTAAGGAGGGATAAGTTCACGATTTCTGTAGGGGATGAGTTACCTGCAGGAATTATGAAGTTGGCCAAGGTTTACATTGCCAAAAAGCGTAAATTAAAGGTTGGTGATAAAATGGCAGGACGTCATGGAAACAAAGGTATCGTTTCTCGTATTGTACGCCATGAAGATATGCCTTTCTTAGAAGATGGGACACCTGTGGATATTGTTTTGAATCCGTTGGGAGTACCTTCACGTATGAACATAGGACAAATTTATGAAACCGTACTTGGGTGGGCGGGTTTAAAACTAGGCAAGAAATATGCTACTCCAATTTTTGATGGGGCAACTTTAGACCAAATTAACGCTTACACAGATGAAGCCGGAATACCACGATTTGGACATACCTATCTATATGACGGTGGAACAGGTCAACGTTTTGACCAACCAGCTACCGTTGGCGTAATTTATATGCTTAAGTTAGGGCATATGGTGGATGATAAAATGCATGCACGCTCCATAGGACCATATTCATTAATTACGCAACAACCCTTGGGTGGAAAAGCCCAGTTTGGAGGTCAGCGTTTTGGGGAGATGGAAGTTTGGGCTCTAGAGGCATACGGAGCATCCGCAACCTTACGTGAAATTTTGACTGTTAAATCTGACGATGTTATTGGTAGGGCAAAGACCTATGAAGCCATTGTTAAAGGAGAGACCATGCCAGAACCCGGATTACCAGAATCTTTTAATGTTTTAATGCACGAACTTAAAGGTTTGGGCTTAGACATTAGATTAGAGGAATAGAAACAGGGTTTTGAATACATTTTGTAATATACAACACATTTAATTTACGATCACCATAGTGTTATGGCTAGAATAAAAGACAATAATACAGTTAAGAGGTTTGATAAAATTTCAATCGGTTTGGCATCTCCGGAATCTATTTTGGCAGAGTCAAGAGGCGAAGTTCTAAAACCGGAAACCATTAATTACAGAACCCACAAACCAGAGCGCGATGGACTTTTCTGTGAGCGTATATTTGGTCCGGTTAAGGATTATGAGTGTGCCTGCGGAAAATACAAAAGAATTCGCTATAGGGGAATTGTTTGCGACCGTTGTGGTGTGGAGGTGACAGAAAAAAAGGTAAGAAGGGACAGGGTTGGCCATATTAATTTGGTTGTACCTGTTGCCCATATCTGGTATTTCCGATCTCTACCTAACAAAATAGGTTACTTGTTAGGATTGCCTTCCAAGAAGTTGGATATGATTATCTATTATGAAAGATACGTGGTCATTCAACCCGGTATTGCAAAAAATCCGGATGGCGAGGAACTTCAGAAGTTAGATTTCTTAACCGAAGAAGAATACTTGAATATTTTGGAATCTATTCCGCAAGAAAACCAGTATTTGGAAGATTCAGATCCTAACAAATTTATTGCAAAAATGGGAGCTGAATGTCTTATCGATCTTTTGGCAAGAATAGATTTAAATGAACTTTCTTATGATTTAAGGCATAGAGCCAATACAGAAACTTCAAAGCAACGGAAGACAGAAGCTTTAAAGCGTTTGCAAGTTGTAGAATCCTTAAGAGAATCCCAAGATAACAGGGAAAACAGACCGGAATGGATGATTATGAAAGTAATTCCGGTTATACCACCTGAATTAAGGCCGTTAGTTCCCCTAGATGGTGGCCGTTTTGCTACCTCGGATTTAAATGATTTATATAGAAGGGTAATTATCCGTAATAACCGATTAAAAAGATTGGTTGAAATAAAGGCACCCGAAGTAATTCTGAGAAATGAGAAACGAATGCTTCAGGAGGCAGTAGACTCATTATTTGATAATACGCGTAAGGCTTCTGCTGTTAAAACAGAATCCAACCGACCATTGAAATCGTTATCAGATTCGCTAAAAGGTAAACAAGGGCGTTTCCGTCAGAATTTGTTGGGTAAGCGAGTAGATTACTCTGCCCGATCTGTAATTGTTGTTGGACCTGAAATGAAGCTTTTTGAATGTGGTCTTCCAAAAGATATGGCTGCTGAACTTTACAAACCGTTTGTTATCCGAAAATTGATAGAAAGAGGTATTGTAAAAACTGTAAAATCGGCCAAGAAAATAATTGATAAAAAAGAACCTGTAGTTTGGGACATTCTTGAAAACGTACTAAAAGGTCATCCTGTACTGTTAAACCGTGCCCCTACGTTGCATAGATTGGGTATTCAGGCATTTCAACCAAAACTTATAGAAGGCAAGGCTATTCGCTTACACCCTTTGGTATGTACAGCATTTAATGCGGATTTCGATGGAGATCAAATGGCGGTACATTTGCCTTTAGGTCCGGAAGCTATCTTAGAATGTCAATTATTGATGTTGGCATCACATAATATTTTAAATCCTGCCAATGGTTCGCCTATTACCGTACCGTCACAAGATATGGTTTTGGGTCTTTATTATATGACCAAAGAAAGAAAATCTACTCCAGAGGTACCGGTTAAAGGCGAAGGTTTGGTTTTTTATTCTGAAGAAGAAGTGGAGATTGCTTTTAATGAAGGCAAAGTTCACTTAAATGCTGGAATTAAAGTAAGGACTAAAGACTTTAATGCGGAAGGGGAATTAGTTAACCAAATCATACCAACTACTGTTGGAAGGGTTTTGTTTAATATGGAAGTTCCGGAGCAGGCAGGCTTTGTCAATGAAGTTTTAAACAAGAAATCTTTAAGAGATATTATCGGAAAGATATTAAGTGTTACCGATGTTCCTACTACTGCAGATTTCTTGGATAAGATAAAGACTATGGGTTATGAGTTCGCCTTTAAGGGTGGCTTGTCCTTTAGCTTGGGAGATATTATTATCCCGCCGGAGAAATATGATATGATTGCCGATGCTAACGGACAGGTAGATGGTATTATGGCCAACTATAACATGGGTCTTATCACCAACAATGAGAGATACAATCAGGTTATTGACGTTTGGACTTCAACCAACGCCATGCTGACAGAATTGGCAATGAAGCGAATTAGAGAAGACCAACAAGGTTTCAACTCCGTTTATATGATGCTGGATTCTGGTGCAAGGGGCTCTAAAGAGCAGATTCGCCAGTTAACAGGGATGCGTGGATTAATGGCGAAACCTAAAAAATCAACTGCAGGTGGAGGTGAAATTATAGAAAACCCGATTCTTTCTAACTTTAAAGAAGGATTATCAATTTTAGAGTATTTTATATCTACACACGGGGCCCGTAAGGGTCTTGCAGATACTGCTCTTAAGACCGCTGACGCAGGTTATTTAACTCGTCGTTTGGTGGATGTTTCCCAGGATGTAATTATCAATACAGAAGACTGTGGAACATTGCGAGGTGTTTTGGTTGAAGCATTAAAGAAGAACGAGGAAATTGTAGAGTCTTTAGGGGAACGAATCCTAGGTAGGGTTTCTTTACATGATGTTTATAATCCTTTGACAGAAGAGCTTATTCTTAGGGCAGGTGAGGAGATTTCCGAAGGTGATGTTAAGAAAATCGAAGAGTCTCCTATCGAAAAGGTAGAGGTGAGGTCCGCGCTTACTTGTGAGGCGCAAAAAGGTATTTGCGGTAAATGTTACGGAAGAAACCTTTCTACCAATAAAATGGTACAAAGAGGGGAAGCTGTGGGTGTAGTTGCTGCCCAGTCAATTGGTGAGCCTGGAACTCAACTTACGCTGCGAACTTTCCACGTGGGTGGTATTGCTGGTAATATTTCCGAGGATAGCAAGTTAGAAGCCAAATTTGGCGGTATTGTAGAAATTGAAGATTTAAGGACAGTTACTGGTGCTGATAGTGAAGGAAATCCTGTGGAAATTGTAATTTCAAGGACCTCTGAAATCAAGGTTGTTGATGTTAAATCGGGAATTACTCTAAGTACTAACAATATTCCATACGGTTCACAGATTTTTGTGAAGAATGGTCAAAAAATTGATAAAGCACAATTAATATGTCAATGGGATCCTTATAATGGTGTTATTGTTTCTGAATTCCCTGGGCAGATTGCCTATGAGAATATAGAACAGGGCGTAACTTATCAAGTTGAAATTGATGAGCAAACAGGATTCCAGGAAAAGGTGATATCCGAGTCAAGGAATAAGAAACTCATTCCTACACTATTGATAAAGGATAAGAGCGATGAAATTTTACGTTCGTATAACCTGCCGGTAGGTTCACATATTATGGTGGACAATGGTGAAAAAATCAAGGAAGGAAAAATTTTGGTTAAAATACCTAGAAAGTCTGCTAAATCAGGAGATAT
>JBGTEN010000175.1:0-26310 GCA_041747755.1 Arenibacter sp.
GTAGCCCAATAATTTACAACCACCCGTTTTCCTTTAAAATCGCTAAGCGCAACCGGATTTCCGTTAAGATCTTCAAAATCACTTTTCCCGTTGAGGTTCAAAGCTTCTGCTTTCAAAAGTGCGTCCGTTGTTGGCTCATTATTCTTACAGCTTACAAGTCCTATTAGGAAGAGCAATAAAATCAGGGATATTCGCAACTTAACAGCGTTATGATTAGTTCCCTAAAGTACGTAAAATTGAAGAATACGCCAAGGGAATTATACGGAATGATAAAAGGTTAAATTAGCAATAAATCCATTTTGCAGAGAAGAGAGAATCACTATATTTGCCGCCAATTTGCATGAATTTTATGAAATACCTTCTCCTCCCCTTCCTGTTTGTTTTGTTTTTGGCCTGCAGTACCGATAGCAAAGAAATTGATTTTACAGAGCGTAATGAAGCCGAAATTGTGGCGTATATCGCTGCAAACAATCTTACTGCCCAACGTACCGCAAGCGGATTATATTATGTGATTGAAGAGCCCGGAACGGGCGCACAACCCGTTGCCACTTCCAATGTCACCGTGGCTTATAAAGGGTACTATACCAATGGAACCACATTCGATCAAAGCAACGCCAATGGCATTTCTTTTAACCTTCAAGGGGTAATACGGGGTTGGACCGAGGGGATTCCATTTTTTAAAGAAGGAGGGAATGGCATACTTTTAGTACCATCTCATTTGGCTTATGGCAGTTCCAATTATCAAGGAATTCCCGGAGGATCTGTACTTATTTTTGATGTAGCGCTTATTTCTGTGAATTAAAACCAAGCCGTTCTCGATCCTCCTACGGCGGACAGGTACGCTTATTTTATCATGCTAACGCATTCTAAAACAACCACGAACTGACATAGGGGTTTAAATTTTTTGATAACAGTTATTCCTGTTGCTGAATTTGTTCGAAGTATTCCTCACTGAAATCACTGCGCAAGCTAACCCACATGGGCAGATGATCAGACATTTTATAGGTCCGCCACATGTTGTAATCTGAGGTGGGGTTCAGCCCATTATCCTCTTCTGCCCTGTATATATCAGCTTCCTCTTTAGTAAACACATAATTGAAAAAATCAAAGATATTAGCCCCGATAATATCTAATCGGGCATAACCCGTATTCCGATCGGGTTTCCAAAAGGCAATTTGGTCGTACGTCTTGTCCCGCGCAACATTAGAACCCGGAATGGATTTTAAAGCCTCAGGAATCACAAAATCCTCAGACTCCAAAGCTTCCATGGTGGGGTGCCCCTGCCCTATAATATTAAAATCACCCAGAACACCAAGAAAGGATTCTTTGTCCTCCTTAAATTCCGTTTTTGCCTTACTGGCCAAGGCAGCGGTAAGTTGCTCAATTTCACTACGGCGTTGCTCCAATTGACGACTGTCTGTGGCGTCGCCGTAAAGTATGTGTACGGTGCATAAGTTAATTTTTAACCAACCGGACTGAAAAGAAATAAGAAAAGGAGTTCTGGCGAACTGTCGCAGCGAATCGTCAAATGAGTTTTCCGGAAAGCGGAGTTTATAATTTGTTCCCGTGATGGCATCACTAGGAATGGTTACAGAGGCCTTACCTCGTTGAGGACTAGTCACAACTGAATTTTTGGGGATGACCAGACTGGATCCCGGCGGAATGTCTAAAGTGCTATTTGAAGGCAAAGGAATTTCTAAGTCGGCATCCAATTTTTTTACTGTCCCGGAAGTACGCATGCGAGCGTTGTAAATTCCGCTTAAATCTACCGTATTGGGCAGGTTGACTTTAAAGCCATGCTCTAAATTAATGCGTTCTCCAAAGGCAGCTCTGATTTTTCCTCCTTCTTTCAAGGTTAGTTCCCCTGCAATATTTCTGAACTGCACATTGCGACGGTCGTATAAAAAGACCATTCTTTCACCATTTCCTGCATTGCCGTCCGTAACATCAGTAGCAATAAAAGACCAATCAGGACCCAAAATGGATCTTAATTCGTAAAATTCTTTTAAACTGGCACCAATTTCCTGAAGCGCAACGATATGGAAATGCGAAATGATTTCTGCGATATAATAAAGTGCTTCAAAATCACGACCTTTAAATTTACTACCCCCAAATTCCCGTAAATTCCAGGTTGCAATACGCACTACCTTCCCCGTTTCATCATTTGTATTATGTTCCTTTAGATGTTTCCTCAGCTCTGTCTGTAATATACGCAATTTTGCTGCCGTCCGTTTCTTTTTTGCCTTTATGGCATCGGTATCCCAGGTATTTAGAAAAAGTTTGGTATAGAAGGGCATACTTAAAATTTTGATCTAAATCTAGGTCAAAAACCATTCTGCGTATGGGTAAAATGTATAATTAACCGATAATTCTTTATGGTTGGTTTCTGTACTACTGTGGAGGTATAAAGCCATAAAGCCTTCTTTAATTAGCCTTGTTCTTTTTTATGTTACCCTGATAAGTGATGGTATTACGTTGCGAGCTGTTAATGGTAATAGTTCCTGACAAGTCAGGAAATAAGTTGAGGAAAACCTGATAGTTTTCTGATTTTTCACTTATCGAAAAACGAATGGAATAATAATTCTTTTTAGCGTTCTTACTTACCACATATTCTTTTGGAACCCCTCCGAACTCGACACCAGTACTGGAATTATACCCTCCTCCCATCTGACGTTCTCCAAAATAAGGAAGATTAGCGCTAACAGTATCTCCTGCCACTTTAAGGAAACTTGCAGAACCGGAGATATCAATTCTACCTGCACTATTTCCGGGCAGCAGCAATCCGCTATTGGAAACAGCCATCATACCTCTGGAGAGCATTGGAGAAATGGCAGTGGGTATAATTTCAAAGTTCTTTGATGTTATCAAATCTGTTAACTTAGCAAGCTCAATTTCCTTTTCCGAAGCGGAACGGGAACTTGTACAGCCTATAAGGAGAAAAAGAACTAGCATTGAACAAAGAAATTTCATAGGGCATATAGATTAAATATACTAAGCTTATGAATAAGCTCCAGACAGAAAGTTACTTTAATTTTAAGTACTATTGAAGTAATTTATAAGGACATAAAGTAACAAGAGTTAATAAGGATTTATTCTATAAAAGGATGAAAATTAGGCGTTCCTTACATTGGATCGATATGTCATAACCCCTCTTTTCAATTCATTAAATTCTTTAATTTGTTGGGCTATAATTTCAAGGTTATTTTCAACCATTTTCCTTCCGCGCTGCAAGGCAGCAATTATGTCCAAATTATAGGCAAATAAGTAATCCAGGCGCTCTTTTAATGTAGTATATTGTTCGAACATAGTGTACGTTTTAGGCTCACATGTATAACAGCTAAGTTGGTTTTTCAATTGCAACAAGTCCTGATTATTACGCTCCAACAGGACAATACAATTGTTTGTATTTTTTTCGAAGGATGAAGAACGATTTGATGATTTTGTTTCCATGGGGGGCAAGTTTTTGGGTTTTAGCAATTTAGCTAGCAAGAAGTTACGAAATATTCATCAAAGTAAGTAGAACAAAATGTAAGAAAAGCCGACTTTAACTTTTCTTAATACATAATTTATGTTTTCTTTAAACAATCAAAGAAGGTTTTGTATCTTCCTTTACCTAAAAATAATTTTTAAAATATAGTATTATGAACATTAATTTTGAGTATGACGATGTAAAATCAAGCGACCGCCTGGAAGCTTTGGCGATTAAAAAAATTGATAAATTAATGGATAAGTACAATTTTATAGTACGGGCAGATGTCTCCTTTAAAAAAGAAAACACTTCAACTCCTGAGACAGGAATGATATGCGCCGTACGTTTAAGTTCGCCAGGTCCCTTACTATTTGCCCAAGCCAGTCATGCGAGCTTCGAAGCCTCCATTGCGGAGGTTACCAATGATTTGGAACGCCAATTGCAAAAGCGAAAAGAAAAAATGCAGTCACATTAAAAAAAAGGGAGTTACTAGTTAACTCCCTTTTTGATTCGGTTTAATTCCCTTTCATGTCATTCTTCCTTATCCTTAATATGGGTGTTTACTGTTTTTACCAGTAAATTGGCATGCGGGTTTTTATTAAGCAACTCCAATAATTTTTTCTTTTTGCGATCGGAAATTTGTAGTGTATCAATAGTATTCCGTTGCTTTTTCCTGAAGACCAACCTTTCTTTTTTTAGTTGTAACCGTTCTTCAGCAGATAGTACCATTTCAGGTTCAAATTGTTCCATAGCGGTTGCACGTTGAACAATGAGCTCTTTTTTGGGTTCCGGAAAGGTTGTGGTTTGTGCGGTACTTAAAAAGCCATTCAAAAGTAGTAATCCAAAAGTTGATAAAATAGTAAGTAATTTCTTCATTTTCAGTATTTTGATAGAAGTAAAAAGTGTCTATTCAAAATTAAAAATTTTTAGATTGCCACTATTTTTTTTTAAAAGGTTGTGATGGTTACGTATCGATGAAATACAGAAGATTATCGTTTTTTTTAGAAGAACCTTTTAAGGATTGAAAAAGGTAGTGATTTTTTGTGCGTAAATCTTAAAGTGGCTCCTGGAAAATCCAGAGAATTTAACCAGCAGTTTTTCTAATAATGAATTATCCTGTTTCATATAAAACAAAAAGGTTTTTAAAACATTTGAAATTTTAAAAATCAGTACGAAAATGATGCATACCTTTACATCTTTAAAATACGGTTATGATTGTTTGGGGTTCCTTTATTTTTGTTGTTATTATTTTTTTGGCGCTGGATTTAGGCGTTTTTCATAAGACTGAGCATGTCATTAAGAGTAAAGAGGCGGCAATATGGACATCTATTTGGGTTATTGTGGCATTGGCCTTTAGCGGTGTAATCTACTGGCTTTTCAATAACGGGCTTGTTGACAATCCAACCGGATTAACTCCCAATTCTGCTGTTTTAAAATATATTACAGGGTATCTTATTGAGCTTTCACTGAGTGTTGATAATGTATTTGTAATTGCTGTAATTTTCACCGCTTTCAAAGTACCCCCTATCTATCAGCATAGAGTGCTCTTTTGGGGTATTTTAGGGGCTATAGTTTTTAGGGCAATAATGATTATTTTCGGGGTTGCACTAATTACGAGGTTTGATTGGATTATTTATGTATTTGGAGTATTTCTTTTGTACACGGCCTTTAAAATGCTAAAATCTGATGGTAATGAATTTCAGCCCAAAAAATCATTTGTTTTTAAGCAGTTAAAGAAAATATACCCCATTACAAGTACCATGCATGGGCATGATTTTTTCGTAAAAAAAATGGGAATCACAGCAGCTACACCTCTTTTTGTGGCGTTGGTTGTAATTGAACTTACGGACATTCTTTTTGCGCTGGACAGTATTCCAGCTATTTTAGCAATTACCGCAGACCCTTTTATTGCTTTTAGCTCTAACATCTTGGCTATTCTAGGTCTCCGATCCATGTATTTTCTGGTCTCAAGAATGCTGGCGAAATTCAGGTTTATCAATTATAGTCTGGTTGTTATTCTAGCTTTTGTTGGACTAAAAATGTTATTTTCCCACCATATTGAAATTCCCGAATGGGTTTCCTTAGGGGTAATATCAGTTTCCCTGATATCCGGTATTGCGGCATCATTACTTATAACTCCGAAAGAAGAGGAGGCTGTTTAAGATAGTCTGCTTTTTAATTGGTGCCTTCTAGGGCACTTCACTTAAATTGCTTGTTGCTAATCTGATTTGGCTTTCAGTTTTACTTCAATAACTTCTACGGCAGCTGCAACAGTCTGCATTTGGTTCATGTCTTCATTTTCCAGACGGATATCAAATGCATCTTCCACATCTAAAACAATATCTACCAAATTTGCTGAATTAATATTCAGTTCATTTACAAAATGACTGTGATCTGTTATTTCTTTTGAATCAACATCCTCTGGTAGATACTGCAGGATAATAGCTTTTAATTTCCGGTAACGTTCTTCTTTATTCATAGCGATATGTATTAATCAATCTTTATAAGCCTTAAAAATAACACAGGCATTTACATCGCCAAATCCAAAGCTGGCTTTCGCGATAATTTTTGGGGCATACGGAACCGTTTTTATGGGTATTTTGGAGGGATCTACATGGTTTAAAATATCGGGATGTATATCTTCACAGTTCACATTTCCGAAAAGCATCTGTTCTTTAAATTGCAATATAGAAGCCACGCATTCAATACTTCCTGAGGCTGCCAGACAATGTCCAAAGTGTCCTTTAAATGAATTTATAAAAGGAAAATTGGTGCCGAAACGCTCCAGAGCTACACTCCAATTCTCAATTTCAACAACATCTTTTGTAGTGGCAGTTAAATGTCCGTTAATAGCATCAATGTCCCCACCGGTGATTCCGGCATTTTTGATTGCAGCCCGAATGCATTCTTGCACCGCTCTGCTATTTGGTGCCGTCATACTGCCATCACCTCGCTGGCCCCCACTGTTTACCATACCACCCAAAACTTCAGCATAAATGGTTGCTCCTCTATTAACAGCGCTGTCTAAAGATTCCAAAACTAGTGCCCCTGCCCCACTCCCTGGAACAAACCCTGAAGCCGTTGCACTCATTGGTCTGCTCGCCTCTGCCGGATTGTCGTTGTAATTTCCCGGCAATATTCTCAGGGCATCAAAGGCGCTCCAAACATAAGGTCCGCTATCACTACAGCTGCCGGCAAGCATTCGTATAGCCCTACCCGATTTAATGCGCTCATAAGCCATTAAAACACCTTCTGTGCCGGTGGCACATGCCGACGAATTGGTGGTAACTTGATTACCACATCCCAGAATACCACCTAAATAGGCGCTTGCGCCACTGGACATAGTTTGCAAAACCGTGTTACTTCCTAATCTTCTTGTATTGCCCGCATCAATAAGATAAATAGACTCTCTGAATTTATCTACTCCCAACGTCCCGGCGCCGAAAATTATTCCACTATCCCGGTCCGCTTCTTCGCCTGCTCCTCTTGATAAACCTGCATCCTCCCAGGCATCTGTTCCTGCGATAACTCCGTAAATTATGCCTGAAGCATTTAATCCCTTTAACTGTACATTATTAAAGTAATTAATAAGATAATCATTGTCAAATAATGGTTTTCCGGCTATTTGACATGAAAAATTTAAGTCTTTAAGTATTTTGTGAAATAAAATTCCACTTGATCCTCTATATAATGTTTCAATAAAATTATCCAGTCCTACCCCGTTTGGGGCACATATACCAAGTCCGGTCACCACTACCCTATTGTTCATTTTCGCTCATATTTAACATTCCGGCTAGGGTGCCTTTACAAACCAGCACGCCTTTTTGGTTATACATTTTTACATCACATTTTAGTTTATGAAACCGGAAATAGACTTTTGATGAGATAACTTTTACTGTTTCATTAGGGTAAACAGGTTTAAGAAACTCCATCTCCGAACTGCTTAGGGCTGCATTAATTTTTAATTCTTTACTTAAAGTATTACTTCTAATTAACAAATGTATTCCCAAGCAAATTAGACCTATTTGTGCACAACATTCAGTAAGCAATACACCCGGAGTTATTGGATAACCTTTGAAATGACCTTGATAAAAACTCATTTCTTCTTTAAACATAAAGTAACCTTCTATACCATTCTCATCTACATAATTTAACCCATCTACAAATAAGAAGGGCTCGGCAAATGGAAGTTTATCTAGAATATAATTGTAATTCATTACTATAAAACTTAGGTATGGCTATTACTAATTTCTTTATCGCAGACTTTCGCCACCATCTACTTTAAGAATGGTTCCGGTAATCCATTTGGCCTCATCTAAACACAGTAAATAGACTGCATTCGCTACATCTTCAGGGGTAGTTAATCTTCCATTTGGATTACGCGCTAAGGCAATTCTTTTTAATGAATCACTCCCCGGAATCATAGCAAAGGAACGTGTTTCTGTAATCCCGGCCTGTATACAGTTCGCTTTGATTCCTAAAGGAGCAAATTCTAAAGCAATATTTCTCGTAATTGCCTCTAACACTACCTTGGCAGCAGATACTGCAGCATAATTAGCCATAGCTTTGGTATTTCCTTCACTGGTAAACGAGATAATTCTGGTATCTTCTCCAAAAAGATTGGCTGCTACCAATTCCTTGACCCAATCATACAAGCTAATTCCCATAGCAGCTATGGTAATCGCAAAATCATTGTGATCCAGTTCCCTTTCATTGTTGGAATGCATTGGCTTAAGATTTCCTTTAGCAATACTGTGAACCAAAACTTTTATTTTTTGAGAAACTCCTACTAGTTTTACTAGTTCTGTTATTATTGCTGCTCTTTGTTGCGGATTAGTGGCGTCGGCATTGAAGCTTTTGAACTGGGTTCCATGGAGAATAATTTCCTGGAAGTCTTTTTCTATTTTATCCATATCCCCTTTACGATCACGATGCACTAGGAGTATATTATATCCATTTTTTGCCAATTTCTTGGCCGTTGCAAGCCCAAGTCCGCCACTTGCACCTAATAAAATAGCCCAGTTTCCGGAATTATTTTGTGTTTTAAGGGATTTGGTGTCACTGCTATTGCTCATACCTTTTATAGCCATATTCATTTATTCAAATATCTTAAGGGAAGTTTACCATTCTATAAGTATTCTTTGGGCAGAAAAACCCGGACCAAAACTTAATAACAGTCCCTGCTCTCCAGATTCGATTGTCTTTTCTAAAAAACGCTCTAGAACATAAAGTACAGTAACACTGCTCATGTTGCCATACAATCGAAGAATTTCTCTTGTGTCATCAATATTTTTTCCCATTGCTCCAAAAAGCGTCTCTACAGTTTGCACTATCTTTTTTCCACCAGGATGAAAAACTAAGTGATTCACTTTTTCAATAGAGCTGTTGTATTTTTTTAAAAAAGGATGCACAATACTTGAAAAATGATTTGAGATGGCCTCTGGAACTCCCGGGTCTAAAATCATTTGAAGTCCCTGATTGGTGAGATCAAATCCCATGAGGTGTGTTGTATGGGGGAAATGATACATACCTTCTCCAATAATCTTTGGTCCCTGCGCATTTTGCTCTGAAGACAACAGTACGCAAGCAGCCCCATCTCCAAAGATAGCGGCACTTACAATATTTGCCATACTAAAGTCATTTAGCTGAAAAGTAGCCGTAGGACTTTCCACAGCAATTACCGCAGCCCTTTTTCCGGGATTAGCTTGCAAGAAATTCTTTGCATAAATTAATCCGGAAATTCCGGCAGCACAGCCCATTTCTGTTATAGGAAGTCGAATAACATCGTTTCGAAGCCCTAGCTCATTGATTAAGTAGGCATCCAAAGAAGGTATCATAATGCCTGTACAGCTTACGGTTATAATATAATCCAGAGAGTCGGCTTCCCATTGACTCTTAAGTAGTGCCTTTTTTAATACACCCGCCCCCAATTTTTTAACCTCACGAACATATATGTTGTTCTTCTCTTCAAAAGAGCTAGCCGTAAAAACTTCTTCTGGAGACATAATGCTATACCGTTTATCTACAGCGGCTCCCTCAAACATTTTAATAACTTTTCTTTTGAAACGTTCTTCCTGACCACTTAACCAAAGCTCAACATAAGGAATAATTTCTGATGTATTTTTCCAATAATCCGGCAATTGTTTTGTAACGGTTATAATTTTTATGGAATTCATCTAACTATTGCTTTACCATTCATAATCCACAAAAACCGAAAAGCCCATCTCCACCGTATGTCGTGTTTTAGATTAGGGATATTCATAGCATATTTTAAAAGTTCCTGTTTTTTAAACCCTCTTTTGATAGAGATTAAGCCATCATATTTGGCCATAGGAGTACGTATAAAAATAATACTAAATAATTGAAAAAGATAGTATGCCAGGCTACTTCTATGTAAATCATTAATGATTACTCCGATTCTGGTAATTTGAGTAAAAGTTTTTAAAAAAACCGGAATTTCATCTTCCGAGAAATGATGCATGGTCAATGTACACAACAAAATATCATAGCTTAAATCAGTCTCCGGTACAGTCAAAATATCTTTTTCAAAAAAAACAATCTCTGAAAATTTACTCGACTTTTCTCTAGCTATCTGAATGCTCTGTGGGTTAATATCAAAGCCAGAAAATAGTACCCTGAAATTCATGTCTCGGCACATTTGGGCCAGTTCCCTAAGCATGCTCCCATCCCCGCAACCCATATCAACAATGGTATATTGGTTTTGCGGATTTTTAATCAATAATTCAACCAGTGCATTTTTGGTAATTTTTGAACCCCCCAATAAGGTGTTTACCCTGTGAATATCTTTTAAAACAAGTTCAAGTTCAGGATTGGACAAACTGCAATTGTCCAGAAGTTCTTTTTCCTTGCTGCGAACACTTAGATTTACAAATTTTTTCAATGCTGAATATTTATTATTTTGACCCTAGATACTCGGGACAAATTACAAGTCTTTTAAGTGTTCCTACTTCTTAGTCTTCATCAATCCAATGCACTACACTACACTAATTCTCATCATCGGTTGGCTTAATATGTACTTTAATGATTGTATCACAAAATAGAAGTTCCATGGGTCTTTTTAATTATAGAACGTACTAATACCGGCGATTTGGCCAAAAGTGTCATTGTGCTGTTAGATAAATTTTCATTAATTAATACCCTCTGTAATTGTCTACCCATCCACAACCGTTGCTTAAAAGCTTCATTCCATTGTCTGGTATATTCTTTTTCTAAAGCAGTTCTTGTCACCTGCTTATTTTTAAAATGACTAATAAGTAAATCTGCTGCAATTTTGGCGCTATGAATAGCCATGGCCATTCCGTTACCACAAAGGGGATGTATTAACCCCGCTGTATCCCCACACATTAGCATATGGTTTTCAACGGCCTGCTTTTGATGAAAGGAAATTTGAGCTATACTCATTGGTTCCTTAAACAGCGGTATTGCATTTTCTAAAAATGTTTTTAAAAAGGGATTTTGTGCAACTACATTTGCGTTAAAACGTTCAATATCTTTTTCTTGTCTAAAACTTTTGTACGAAACTAAATAACAAAAGTTTACCGCTCCGGTCTCTATTACGGATAAACCGGCGTAACCACCCCTAAAATTGTGAAGTGCCACCGTATCCCTGGGAAAGGTGTCTAGCTTGTAATGTGCTTTTACGGCTAACCAGGGGGATTTTTTATGTATAAAATCGCGTTGTAAAGATTTATCTAATACAGCACGTTTTCCATAAGTTCCCAGAACAAAAAGAGCCTTAAATGTTTTTTCGGATGCCGTAGTAATCTCAAAATAAGTATCATTATAAACCACGGTTGTTACGCTTTCAAAAATAAAAGATACACCAACGCTAAGTGCTTTTTGGTAAAGCAAATGATCAAAGGCGTATCTACTTAATCCTATACCCCCCATGGGAAGTCCTATTTTCATAGACTTTCCTTTTTTAGTTGATAGTTGTAACGTATTAATCGAGACTGTATTGGTAAGGTTTATGGAGACCCCTAAATAATCCAAATAAGGAAGAACTTCATTGGAAACATATTCCCCGCAGACTTTGTGATGGGGATATAGATTCTTTTCGAATACAAGAACTTTTAGGTTTTGTTTGGCCAACTGAATACATGCCGTGAGTCCAGCTAGTCCACCACCAATAATAATAGTATCGTAAATCTTCACCTAAGTGAAGGTACGTAATTCAAAACAAAAACCTTGACGATTACGCCAAGGTTTTTAACTCGTTCCATAAGTTTTAAGCTAAATCGAATTAATTTGTTCCTGCTTCTTTTTTGGCATCTTCTACCATTTGATCATTTGGAACAATAGCTACGTTTACCCTTCTGTTTTTAGAGCGACCTTCGGCGGTACTATTATCATGCATAGGTTGAGTTTCACCAAACCAGTTTGTGGTAAATCGTGAACTTGCCAGACCTTTTTGCCCTGTAAAATAATTAGTTACCGACTGAGCTCTTTGTTTGGATAGCGTCATATTATAATCATCCGGACCAGTGCTGTCTGTATGGCCAACAACTAAAACATTAGTGTCCGAATACTCCGTTAAAATTCCTGCCAGTTTATCTAAAGTTGCTTGAGAGGCTGCATTGATATTGGATTTATTGGTATCAAAATAAACACCACTTTTCTCATCAAAAGTAATTACAATACCATCATCCAAACGTTCAACTTGCGCTCCGGGAATCTCTTCTTCAATGCGCTCGGCCTGACGGTCCATTTTTCTTCCAATTAACACACCTGCACCACCACCAACAACACCGCCAATAACAGCGCCTAACTCCCCATTACCACCTTTACCTACATTGTTGCCAATAATTGCACCTAATATTGCACCTCCTCCGGCACCAATTACACCACCTTTTTGGGCATTATTTGCGTTTTGAATGGCATCACAACCAACCATTAAGGTAACTGCAAAAACCAGTGCCACGTATTTTTGAACTGTATTTTTCATAAAATTTTTATTTTTTTGAGAATTGATAAACTATGGTGATGGGCTCTCCATCAACAGAAACATTTGATTTTAAAGTCATGGATTGTTCTGAAAGAGAGGCAATATCCAAACGATATCCAAGACCTCCTGATATGTCTTTCAATTTCTCATCGATAAACTTAAATTGCAGTTGATTGGTTTGTCCGGCACGTTCAATGACCGACCATCTAATAAAACGATCCCCACCTCTACAATCGTTTGAAGGCTTCAGAGTATATCTTGCAGTACTGTTATTGTCACGGAAAAACCAATCACTCCCTTGAAAGCATGTGTCATCCGCATCGTTAAAAATAACCGACTTAAATTTTCCGGTATTGTTTTCGTAAGAAATGTTATTCAGAAGCCATGTGCCACTTAATAGATTTCTATCTTGTCGGGCACCTTTGGAAATAGAGCAGGAAGTAACAAGAAACGTTGTGCAAACAAGCACAAGAAATAATTTTTGTAAATGCATAGTGTTTAAGTTTAGTTTAAATCTTAGTACATACGTTTTAATCAAGCAAATAGTATTTTTAAAATTGTTAAGAATTTGTTAATACCGATAACTGTACTATCTTAAAAGTAAGAAAAATATTAGTAATCTAAGAGCTTTAAAAGCTCAATTTTGAATCTTTTTTTAGGCAAGTAATTGTTTTCCAAATTTTTAGCAAAAGGTATTGGTGTTTCTAAACTGGCAACCCGTTTTACAGGAGCATCAAGATGGTTGAAGCAGTGTTCCATCACCAAAGCTGAAATATCACTCGCAATACCTCCAAAAAGACTGTCCTCTTGAAGAATGATAAGTTTACCGGTCTTTTTTACTGACTTAAAAATGCACTCTGTGTCCAAAGGTTGCAGGGTTCTCAAATCCAGTAAATCGGCACTAATCTCCGGATGTTCTGTAAGCGTTTCTAATGCCCAATGAACTCCGGCTCCATAAGTCACTATGGTAATATCAGTCCCTTCCTGTATAAGACTGGCCTGGCCAAAGGATATTGTGTAGTAATCCGTTGGAACCTGCTGGTAAATACTTCTGTACAAAGCTTTGTGTTCAAAAAAAAGTACAGGATTAGGGTCATTTATAGCAGTAGCTAACAATCCTTTTGCATCGAACGGAAAAGCGGGATAAACTACCTTTAGGCCGGGAGTCTTCGTAAACCATGCCTCATTGGTTTGAGAATGAAAAGGCCCTGCTCCTACTCCTGCCCCACAGGGCATACGGATAACGACATCAGCCTTCTCATTCCAACGATAATGTGTTTTTGCCAAATAATTTACAATCGGGTTAAAACCGGTACTTACAAAATCTGCAAATTGCATTTCCACCATGGCTTTCATCCCGTTTATTGATAAACCCATGGCGGTTGAAACCACAGCTGATTCACAAATGGGGGTATTCCGTACTCTTTCATTCCCAAACGCAGCAACGAATCCATCTGTAATTTTAAAAACTCCACCATATTCGGCAATGTCCTGACCCATTAAAACAAGATTCGGATGCTTTTCCATGGATTGCTTAAGTCCATGAGAAATGGCATCTACAAAGCGAATATTTTCAGTTGTAGTACCTGGTTTAATATCCTGATAGACATATGTCTTGTAAACTTCATTTAACTCAACAGTTTCATTAAAATCTACCTCTGGCTCATTGTAAGCAATTTGAAGATTATCATCAATTTCTTTTTGAAGATCGTGTTTAATAGTCACTACAAGACCTGCATGCAATACACCTTGCGCAGTTAAATACTTTTCAAAATTGGTGATAGGATCCTTTTCAGCCCATGAGTTTAGAAGCTCTTGGGGTACATATTTGGTACCACTTGCTTCTTCATGTCCTCGCATTCTAAAGGTTATAAATTCTAATAAAATCGGCCTTGGATTAGTGCGTACACTTTCACAAAGCGCATTGAGTTTGGTGTACACTTCCAAGATATTATTTCCGTCTATGATATGGGATTCCATCCCATATCCAATACCTTTATCTGCCAAGGATTTGCATTTGTATTGCTCGTTTGTTGGGGTAGACAAGCCATAGCCATTATTTTCAATGCAAAATAATACAGGCAAATTCCATACAGCAGCAATATTTAAGGCTTCATGAAAATCGCCTTCGCTGGTTCCGCCTTCTCCTGTAAATACAGCGGTAACATGTTTTCTTCCATTAAGCACGTCGGCTAGGGCGATACCATTTGCAACACCTAACTGTGGTCCCAAATGAGATATCATCCCTATAATTTTATAGTCTTGTGTTCCAAAATGAAAGCTGCGTTCACGGCCTTTGCTAAAACCGCTTAACTTTCCCTGCCATTGCGCAAACAATCTATGTAAGGGAATATTCCGATTAGTAAAAACCCCTAAATTACGATGCATGGGGAGGACATACTCTTCCTGAAGTAGTGCAGCAGTCACCCCTATAGAAATAGCTTCCTGACCTATGCCACTGAACCATTTGGAGATCTTGCCTTGTCGCAATAAAATCAGCATTTTTTCTTCTATCAACCTTGGCTTTAACATGGCTTTGTAAAGCTTAAGTTGCATTTCACTGGGTACGCTAAATCCTGTATACTCCATAAAGGCCTTTATTTGGTAAAGTGGGGTAAAATTAGGAAAAAGTATTCACTCTAATCCATGACAATCTCATTGGTATAGCTAATTTATTTTAACTAATTTTGAAGCTTAAAAGATACACTCATGAGCATTATTCCAAGCGTTAACTTGCAAGATTTTACCTCCAATGATCCAATTAGAAAAGAAAATTTTACAAAAGAAATAGGTAGTGCCTTTGAACACATTGGATTTGTAGCTTTGAGCGGTCACTTTTTATCTGATAAACTGGTTACGGATCTTTATGAGGAAATAAAAAAGTTTTTCAATTTACCCCAAGAAGTAAAGAATAAATATGAGATTCCGGGAATTGGAGGTCAGAGAGGGTATACTTCTTTTGGAAAAGAACATGCCAAAGGAAGAAAAGAGGGTGATTTAAAGGAGTTTTGGCATTTTGGACAGTATGTTCAAGACGATGAACTATTGGAAAAAACATATCCTGCTAATGTAATTGTTGAAGAGTTGCCCAATTTTAATAAAGTAGGAAAAGAAACCTATAAAATGCTTGAAAAAACCGCTAGATATGTTTTGCGGGCATTGGCCATCCATTTGGACTTGGAGGAAACTTATTTTGATTCTTACATCAAGAATGGAAATTCTATTTTACGTCCAATTCATTATCCTCCCATTACAATTGAACCAAAAAATGCTATTCGTGCCGCTGCACATGGAGATATAAATTTAATAACCTTATTAATGGGGGCTCAGGGCAAGGGTTTACAGGTTAAAAATAATATGGGCGAATGGGTGGATGCTATAGCTAAACCTAACGAGCTTATGATAAATGTTGGTGACATGCTTTCCAGACTTTCCAATAACAAATTAAAATCAACTATACATCAAGTAGTAAACCCTCCTCGTGAATTATGGGGAACCTCCAGATATTCTATTCCTTTTTTTATGCATCCAATTAGCGAGATGCCGCTTAATTGTCTTGAAAATTGTATCGATGAAAGCCATCCTAAACAGTTCGAAGATATTACAGCCGGCGAGTTTTTAAATGAACGTCTTATAGAATTGGGGTTGATAAAAGGGTAATAATTAGAACAAAAGATTCATGATTTCTAAAGCTTGAAAAACCAAGTTTGGAAGGAAACAATTAATAAAACGATTTCTAGTATGGACTTAAAAGATCAGCTAAAAAATTTATTTCCTGAGCATAGGTCGGAATTTGAAGAAGCTCATACTATAGAAGAAAAAGGAATCTGGCTTCAGGATGACCCAATTATTTGCAAATATGAAAAAAGAAAAGGGAAGCCAACAACCATTCTTGAAGGCTATACAGGATCTGATGAAGACTTTAAGAAATTAGCCAAAGAACTAAAGACAAAACTTAGCGTGGGTGGCACCTTTAAAGAGAATTCTATTATTATTCAAGGTGACTATAGAGATCGGATTATGGTTATCTTAAAAGAAAAAGGGTTTAAGGTTAAGCGGGTTGGAGGATAGTTTTCTGTTAATTATTTTTGCATTTTATAGAAAAACAGTACTTTTATAGCTACTACCAACAACAGCTGCCAGATTTATGAGTTCTACACTACATATTACCAATGGGGATAGGTTTACCCAAAAATTAAAGTCGCTAAAACTTCAAGGGGAAATCATTACCTGGCGAGAAATGCTCTGTGAGGGTAAAACAGAAACAAGTGTTGGAAGCGAATCTTTTTGGAAGACCCGCTTTGAGTTTCTTCACAAGAATTATAAAATTACCAAATCATGGTATGTTGAAAAAACACTGAAGGAATACAGATCACTTTGTAACCACAAGCAACAAGATCAAATTATTTTGTGGTTTGATTATGACTTGTACAATCAGGTGAATATGCTAGCGGTTATAAGTTGGTTAAAGAACCACAGAAAATATGCTGAAATACATTTGGCTTGTAGCGGAGAAGAAGATGAAACTAAAACTTTATATAGATTAGATGATTTAGATGATAACCAGTTGATTAAACTTTACAATAATAAAGCTTGGCTTACTCAGGATGACATTGAATATGCAGACTATGTATGGCAGCTATATTGTAGCGACAATCCCATTCGTCTTCAAAATTTAACCGACTTCTCCAATTACCAATTTGATTACTTATCGGAAGCGCTTCAGGCTCATTTAAAACGGTTTCCTTCTATTAGAAATGGATTAAATCAGGTAGAAAATAGTATTTTAAAACTTGCAGCGGAAAGAAGACTTAAAACCAAAAGCGAACTTATAATTACAGCAATTTCCAACCAAGGTGTTTATGGGTTCGGAGATGCACAATATGATAGACTCGTTACCAAATTAAAGCCATTATTTACCAATTTCAATCCGGTCAGACTCACCAAAAAGGGTAAGGAAATTTTAGAAGGAAAAACAAGTTACTATGCTTGTATACAGGAGAATGATGCTTATTTGGGAGGTGCATTAAAATACAATTACCTCTACAACACAAATACTGACCGAATTTTAAAATTATAGCATGCGGCTTAATGCCTCAGAACTAATCCTAAATCAGGATAGTAGCATTTATCATCTAAATTTATTGCCTTCAGACATCGCAGACACTATTATTACAGTTGGTGATCCCGATCGTGTAGAACATGTTTCCAAATTCTTTGATGTTGTTTATTTGCGGAAACAAAAACGAGAATTTTGCACCCATACAGGCAGTTTAAATGGAAAGCGAATCACGGTTATTTCAACTGGAATAGGTACGGATAACATTGACATTGTCCTAAACGAATTGGATGCATTGGTCAATATTGATTTTGAAACCAGAACGGTTAAGGCAATTAAGACCACTTTGGACATTATTCGCATTGGCACTTCAGGGGCAATTCAGCCGGAGATACCTGTAAATTCATTTTTAATGAGTGAATATGCAATTGGTTTAGACGGGCTATTGCATTTTTACAAAAGTGAGCATATTCAACACACGGATATGCAACAAGCCTTTATTGCTCAAACAAGATGGTCTCCTACTAAATCCCAGCCTTATGTGGTAAAATATGATATTGAATTGGCAAAAAAAATCCTATCTGAAAAGATACAATTAGGTTTTACTGCAACAAATGTTGGTTTTTACGGTCCTCAAGGGAGAACATTGCGATTAGAAAATGAGGACAACAATCTTGTTGATAAAATAGCGAATTTTAACTTTAAGGGAATTTCCATTACAAACATGGAAATGGAAACCTCAGGAATCTATGCCTTGGCGAAACTTTTGGGACATAGGGCTATTTCTATGAACTGTATTTTAGCCAACCGGAGTACAGGAGAATTTTCAAGATCACCCGAAAAAGCAATAGATAAATTAATAGAATACAGCTTAGATAAACTTACAAACAAATGAAAACGGTTACTATAGTTGGTGTGCCAGAACATTTTAATTTTCCCTGGCAATTGGCGATTGATGAGGGAGCATTTGAACAACGCGGAATTGACCTTCAGTGGAAGGATATTCCGGAGGGCACCGGTAAGATGAGTCAGATGCTGCAACAAAATGAAACAGATCTGGCTATTATCTTAACTGAAGGGATTGTAAAGAGTATTATTGAAGGCAATACAGCTAAGATAGTTCAAGAGTACATAGCCTCTCCCCTCTTATGGGGCATTCATGTAGGTGCAAATAGTAATTTTAAAGCCATTTCCGATTTGGAACATGCCAGAGTAGCGATTAGTAGATTTGGAAGTGGTAGTCATCTTATGGCTTATGTTAATGCCAAGAATCAGAATTGGGATACCCGAACTCTTCAATTTGAAGTCATTAATAATTTAGAAGGCGCTGTAAAAGCATTGACAGAAGGGAATGCTGATTATTTTATGTGGGAGCATTTTACAACCAAGCCCTTAGTCGACAAAAATATATTCCACCATCTAGGGGATTGTCCAACTCCCTGGCCTTGCTTTGTAATTGCCGCTACAAATCAGTTTATTAAAGACTACAAAGAAACGTTAGATCATATTTTAGATGTAATTAACCTCTACACAGCTGAATTTAAGTCCATCCCCAGCATGGATAGAACTTTGGCTAATACCTATGATCAGGCATTGGAAGATATTAAGAGATGGCTTTCACTCACCCGTTGGAGTCAACAACAGATTAAACCGGAAATTATTCATAATGTGCAGTCTACATTATACAGTCTGAAGTTGATTGACGCCAAATTACCATATGAAAAATTGGTTACCAAACTATAGTATCCTGTTGGTTTTCCTCTAAAATAGTATTTACCTGACTAAAATGACGATTTCCAAACCACATTCCCCTATTAGCGCTTAATGGAGATGGATGTCCCGAGGTAAGAACATGGTGTTTCTTAGTATCAATTAAAGCCACTTTCTTTTTTGCAAAGCCACCCCAAAGCAGAAAAATTACTCCTTCTTTTTTTTTGGAAATAAGACGAATTACAGCATCGGTAAAAATTTCCCAACCTTTGTTTTGATGGCTACCTGCTTGATGAGCTCTTACGGTCAAAGTAGCGTTTAACAATAGTATTCCTTGTTTTGCCCACGGTTCTAAGTTTCCACTTGTGGGATAAGGTTTGCCAACATCAGCTTGCAGTTCCTTAAAAATATTAATTAAAGATGGTGGATGTGGAATCCCTTCCTGCACCGAAAAACACAATCCGTTGGCTTGTTTTGGCCCATGATAAGGATCCTGACCAATAAGCACCACTTTGGTGTTCTCGAAAGCACTGTGATCAAAGGCAGCAAAGATATTTTTTCCCTTGGGATAACAGTTATAGGTACTATATTCCTGTTTTATAAATTGGGTCAGGTTTATGAAATAAGGCTGCTTAAATTCATTCGCTAAATGGATTTTCCAGCTATCGTGAATTTGAACATCCATAAGTTATCTTTCTTTGTTTATGGCTTCAAAAATAGGCAAAACCGTTGCAAATATTAAATAGCATTCCTACTATTCAATTTAAGATGGTCATTCATTTATGGTATCGAGCGTAATACCTACCTTTGCATTCGATAATAGTAAAAATGAATAAGATTACTCCTAAAACGCTTCAGGATTTAGAATTTCCAACGGTTTTGGATCAACTCGCTGCGCGATGCAACACTGTTTTGGGAAAGGAAAATTCCTTGGGATTAGCCCCTCTTCAAAGCATTGAGGAAATCATAAGTGCTTTGGGGCGAACTTCGGAGTACTTATCTTCTTTTTCAAACGAAAATCGTATTCCAAATCACGGTTTTGATTCCATTACCACTGAACTTAAATTACTTGGGATAGAGAACACCACTTTGGATATTGGAGGTTTTCAACGAATTAGTATTATATGCAATTCGGTTACTAGCCACCTGAGGTTTTTTCGAAAATTTAAGATCTACTACCCCCTTCTTTTTGAAGTTACTGAAGGTATTGAGCTTAATACGGAGATTACGCAACAAGTCGATTCTGTAATTGACAGATTTGGAGAAATAAAGGATGACGCCTCAGTTAATTTAAGACAGATTCGACAACAGATTCATGAAGTAAAAGCTAAGATTAATCAAAGTTTTGGGGTCGCTCTAGCGATGTACCATGCTTCTGAATTTTTGGATGATATCAGGGAATCGGTTGTTGAAAATCGACGGGTTCTGGCGGTAAAAGCGATGTATCGAAAAAAAGTAAAGGGATCCATCTTAGGTTCATCGAAAACCGGTAGTATAGTGTTCATAGAACCGGAAACCACCTTAAGATACTCAAGGGAATTAAATAATTTGGAATTTGAAGAAAAGGAGGAGGTCCAACGCATTTTAAATGCATTGACTAATTTTATTCGTCCGTTTGTCGCTCAACTTGCAATCTATCAAGATTTTCTTGTTTTTATGGATGTTACTGCAGCAAAGGCTAAGTATGCCTCTGAGATGAATGCAGTACTCCCGGACATCAACACCAATAAAGAAATACAGTTACGGGATGCATATCATCCTCTGCTATATTTAGCAAATAAAAGAAAAAAAGAAAAGACCTTCCCACAGACCATACAACTGCACCCTGAGAATAGGATTATCGTAATATCCGGTCCTAATGCAGGTGGGAAAAGTATCACTTTAAAGACCATCGGTTTATTGCAAGTAATGGTACAGAGTGGGTTTTTAATACCCGTCCATGAACGCAGCTCTATATGTTTCTTCGATGTGATATTAACCGATATTGGAGATAATCAATCTATTGAAAATCATTTAAGTACGTATAGTTATCGACTTAAAAACATGAACTATTTTTTGCGCAAGTGTAATGACAGAACACTGTTTTTAATCGATGAGTTTGGTACCGGAAGTGATCCGGAATTGGGTGGTGCTTTGGCTGAAACCTTTTTAGAAGTGTTTTATGAAAGAGGGGCTTATGGGGTAATTACCACTCACTATGCTAATCTAAAATTGTTGGCGAATGAACTCCCTCACATATCTAATGCAAATATGCTTTTTGACGGTAAGACGTTGGAGCCAACTTACCAATTGGTATTGGGACAGGCAGGTAGCTCGTTTACCTTTGAGGTAGCTCAGAAAAACGGAATTCCTTTCAGTCTTATTAATCGGGCCAAGAAGAAAATTGAGGGAGGTAAAGTCCGTTTTGATGCAACAATTGCCAAATTGCAACAGGAACGAAGTAAAATGGCCGAAACAGGAACCCGTTTACAGGAAGAAGAGTCCAAAGCAAGGGATGAGGCCAAACGCTTTGAAGAGCTTAATACCAAGATTAAGTCTAAACTTGAAAATTATCAGGAGCTTTACGATTATAATCAGCGTATGATTTACCTAGGTAATAAAGTGAACACTATAGCCGAGAAGTATTTCCAGGATAATAAAAAACGAGTTCTTGTATCGGAATTGATTCGGATTGTAGAAACAGAAAATAGTAAACGAAAGAAAAAAACAGTTCAGGAAATTAAAGTAGAGCAGGTAAAAAAAGAGCAAATAGAACAAGAGGTGATCCAAAAAGTCGAAGTAATTCGGGAAAAGAAAAAGGTTGCCAAAAAGAAAGCCGAGGTACAAGAAAAAAATAAACCTAAACCTGTTTTTAAGGTAGGTGATCGTGTTCGGATGCCGGATGGTAAGGCTATAGGAAGTATTGACAAACTGGAAAAAAATAAAGCTGTTGTAAACTATGGTGTGTTTACCACCAATGTTAGTGTGGATCAGTTGGAGCTTGTAGGGTCGTCACCGACCATTCGACAAAGGAATGATAACAAAAATTAACAGTCAGACACCAAGATGTTGAACCCAATCTGGGTGTCCGTCTGCTACGTTAATTTTCTAACTTACCAAAAATTAACAGTTAACACTTTTTACGGAAATTTCCGTACACACAATGAAAGTCTTGGAACAATATCCTTCAAAACACCGATCGCTCGTTAGATAATTTAAATCGAATTCGCCCATGGTAGTCCATACAACGACATCTAAAAACTCAAACTGTATGCGCACATCGTGAGCTCCTGCTGGTGGCTTTGCTCCTATTTTTATATTGTTTTTATCTACCTCTGTCCATCCTGTAGTTGTAAAACTCTGGGAACCAATTTTTTTATAAGAGAAGCGAAATCTCATTTTCTGACTTATAGTTTTCTTTACAAATGCATTTTTATGATCAAATGCATACGTTCCACAATTTTGAACTCTGTAATCCGTAGTGAACCCCATTTTGGCAAGGGTATTGTCCTTAAGATAACGAATAGTATAGGCAATTGGCACCCCTGGATTGTTTCTATTATACACTGCATTTTCGCCAGTAATAACATTATTCAAAGACCCTGGTCCATTCTCTATATTGGCTGAGTTTATAGCCTCGGAGGCCGCTTCGGCATTACCTCCAATTGTCACTACTGTTAAGCTGGAATTTTTTAAGACTGCATCGTAAGTTGAATTAATAGTTCCTGTGCCACTTACGCCACCGGCGTATTCTAATACTGCATTTAGATTGATGGAAGTATCCATATTGGTAGTCTCCATACGTACCATAATAATTCTTCCATAAGAGACTGAACCTACATAAGCCGGAGGTGTATCAGAATCAATAACTGCCTGAACTTGCGCGGCAGTTACATCCGAACCAAAGATACTGGCGGGTGAACTTGGTGTATCCATGGTTACGGTATAAAATACCTGCTTAAAAACTACAGCGGCTACTCTGCGTTCAGTATTACTTTCATATTCGAACTGCGATGCTAAAGAACCACTTGCCCACTCTAAATTTAATCCAACATCCAAACTAAATTGCTTAGAGGAATAAGATGTTGTGGCGCGATAGGATGAATTGGAGGCGTTGACATATCCTTCTTGATATGCATTTGAATTCCACCACTCCAAAGCATTGTCTATACCGGATTGGACAGAAGAATTGGTAGGATTTTCAACTACAATATTCCCTTGATTACCAATCCCGGGTAAGTCCAATCGCAAGGTTAATGCGGATCGATCTAAGGTAATTGGGTCTGGTGCACCGTCCAACATACCATTATTCCCAACTACTAAAGCACCCGGAAATATAACACCGTTTGTCGGACGAAGAATGGCAACATCATCAAAATTAGACGCCAAACTATAATCTTCTGTACGGCATTCTACAATTTCACCCAAGTTAGGTCCACTTTTGGTAGTATTGTTATTGATTAAGGTTCTTTCAGACGCAGCGCCCCCTGTATCTTGTACATTTAAGATTGCATTTGGGTCATAACCCAAGTTAGCTATGATAGAATTTATATCATCAAGATTCGTGTTTTCATTACTAGAATCTTTGTCTTCATCATCCTTGCCATTTTCAACAACCTCTGTAGGACTCTCGTCTTTACTACAAGAATTAATGGTAGTTAGTAAAGCACCCATAAATAGGATTGTGAACAAAGTTTTAATGTGTTGTGAAACTGTTTTCATAATGTATTGGTTTTAATGATTCATAACAACGAAACTACTTGTCATTCAAAGGAATACCTAATTTTGTCCATGGACAAAGTATGGACAAGTGCTATATTTCGGAGCGTATAAGAGAATGGACCAGCAGTATTGTATCTATGCATTCAAATAAATTTATATAATTGATATTCAAATATTTAAAAGTATTTTTAATGATATTTCAGCTTTAAAAAGGGCGGACAAACCATGGACAAGACGCAATTCCAAGGATTAATGACACTTTTCCATACGCAAACAATTGGTTATCTTCATTTTGACAACGAAACTTCAGACCTATGAAAACCTTAGCGATTACCCTGTTCCTTTTCTTGATGTTAGCTTCATTAACGCACGCCCAAAACAGGCAACAGGAATTAGACAGCCTAATCCAAAGGGCGCAAAACTTGCCAGAGGATAGTACTAAAGCACAGGTACTTGCCAGAATCCATGAGCGGATGATGTTCATGGACAACGAAAGGGCGTTGGGCTTTGCCAAAGAAGCGTTTGACCTCTCCAAAAAAATCGGTTACAAAAAAGGAATCGGTAACGGTTACCTGCAGTTTGGCAATTACTTTTACAACCAGTCCATGAACGACTCAGCCCGGCTCTACCACAATTTAGCCTTACAGAAATTTCAAGAGTTTGGTTCCATTAGGGGACAAATATTTGCTTTGCATTCAATAGCTACTATGGAGCGGGAAAAGGGCGATTTTGAGGGTGCCATTGCCACGACCCATGCTATTTTGGCCATGTATGCCGAGGAAAACCGCAACACTTCCGATTTGGGGGATTTTGATCTGCGAGGGTCTGAATATGAAGTGTTGGGCAGTATCTATTTCGAAAAAGGGAGTTATAGACTTGCCCTGGAAAATACATTGACAGCACTTCGCTTTTTTGAGGAAAAAGGGGATGACGTGCGCAAGGGCGACGCCCTAAAGCAGTTGGCGGACATAGAATTTCAAATGGGCAATTACCAAGGCAGTTTGGACTATGCCCGGCAGGCTACCGACATCTATAAACAACATGATGACAAAATTTACCAAAGTTATGCCTTGAACACCGGTGGCTTAGCGGCGGAAAAACTGGGCAACCTGCCCCTCGCAAAGGAAATGTTCACAGCATCCCTCCTCTTGGCCAGGGAAATGAACGTACAGACCATGATTTCAAAGGGCTTAAACGACTTGGCCCGTTTGGCCTACGGCCAGGGAAATTTTAGCGAGGCCAAGACCATGTTGGCAGAATCGCTTGAGATCACAGAACAAGAGGACATTAAACTCAACAAAGCAGACGCATACCAGGCGTTGGCTCAAATGTACCTTGCGCAGAAAGACTATGAACGTGCTTTGGTCCATATCAATGCCACCATAGCCATAGCGGACGGGATACAGGCCCTGCCCACTTTGGGCGACGCACATAAAACAAGGGCGGAAATACACAGCAAGCGCAACCATGGGGAACTGGCCTATCTTGATTTTAAAACGTACCACCAGATCAACGACAGCATCTATACCCTAAAAAAAAGTCAACAAATAGAAGAATTGAAGACCATCTACGAAACCGAAAAAAAGGAGGCCGCCATTGCCCTGCAACAAGAGGAGATCAACACCTTGAACGAAAAAGCCAAGGTGGACCAGCTCACCAAGGGCCTCTATGCAGGAGGCATGTTCACCTTTGTGGCCGTCTCCGGACTGCTGTTCTTTGGATTTAAACAACGGATGAAGAAAAACCGGCTTTCCCGTGAAAAGCAAGAGGCCATCTACCAACAGGAAATTGCCCACAAGCAAAAAGAACTGGCAAGTCAGACATTACATTTAGTGCAAAAGAATACCTTTATTCAAGAGCTCATGGAAAACCTGGAAAACATCAAAAACTCCCCGGAAAAGTTCAAAATGGAGTTTAGGCGCATAGTGATGCTCCTCAAAAAGGAAAATGCATCGGACAAGGATTGGGAGGTGTTCAAGACTTATTTTTCAGAGGTGCACAATGACTTTGACCAAAAGTTGAAGACCTTCTATACGGATATCTCGGAGAAAGAAATACGTTTGGCGGCTTTCCTGCGTATGAATCTCACAACCAAAGAGATTGCGGCCACCCTGAACGTTTTGCCAGACAGTATCTTAAAGTCAAAATACCGCTTAAAAAAGAAATTGGGATTGGAGAAGGACAAGGATTTGGGCACTTTCCTAAATTCAATCTAAAAAATAGGTGATAATGATACGCTAAAGTATCTTCGTATTATGAAGATTCCAAATAAAATAATTCTTTTTGATGGGGTTTGTAACCTCTGCAACGGAGCGGTGCTATTTGTCATTAAGCGTGATAAAAAAGATACTTTCCGTTACGCTGCCCTGCAAAGTGATATAGGACAAAAACTTACTAAAGAAAGAG
>JBGTEN010000176.1:0-12820 GCA_041747755.1 Arenibacter sp.
CCCAAAACCCGGTCAGAAAGGAACAAAGGCTGGATATTTCAAAATGTGGTAGCCGGTAATCCCAATTTTGGTTTCCTGTTTGAGGTAGCTAACATTTATGAGACCGCCTTTCCGGTCAGTTATTTAAACGCCAGTAACCAGCTGGCAAAGAATCAAGGGTTTGTGCTTTTGACCCATACCGGAACCAGTCAGGTACGCTTTAACGTCCTCGGGCCAACGGGAACTGCTGTTGCCGCCCCTCAGTATGAGAAATTGTGGAATGCCCCTAGTTACCAGTTTCGAAACAATTGTGATGTAACTCCTACTACCAGCAGGGTTATACAGCGGTATATTTCCGGGGATTTTAATGGCGATGGATTAAGCGATGTCATTGCCGTAAACACCCCGTATTCCTATAACAATTGTGTGCTTGTACCCAACCCTAATCCCGGGTTGCCATGCGGAGGGGGTGGCCCCAATCCGCAAGTGGCCCCAAATCCAACACTTGAGCAGGAAGGGGCAAGTATCGAAGAAGAGTCTTCCTTGGAAGTACCGTCCTCGGAGGCACAAGCATCTAGTACTTCCTGTTGCCAGTGCAGTTTTACCTCTACTAATACTGCCACAGTACATTTTATCAATCTGGATAGAAGGCTCACCACCAATTTTGTAAATGTTGCCGGGGCATTTAACAGCACCCTTCTTACTGGCGACCAATTATTGGCAGTAGATGTAAACGGGGATGGCAAGACCGATATCCTTCATGTGACCAACGGAAAGATTACCGTATATACCTTAAGCCCCACCAATGGCTTGCAATTGCTATGGACAACCACTGATACACGCATTAAATTGGAGTACCAACCCTTATTTGGAGATTATAATGGGGATGGCAAAACCGATTTTATGTATCCAACGGCTACCAACAGCACTACATTTGCCCTTTTTCGCTCTACTGGCAGTAGTTTTATAAAAACAGAATCCAGTTATCCCTTTACTTACAGAGTGGCTTCTACCAATTCCACCCAACTCACAGCATACACCTTAGTCCCAACAGACATAAATGGTGATGGCCGCACCGATATGTTGGAGTATAGATCGATTACCCAAAATAATGGTCTAAACGGCAGTCAAACGGTAAGTATGTATTTCAATTCTACCTCTACAGCAACAACATTAACACCGGTATTTACCTATATCACCGAATTAACACCAACACCAGGGCCCTTAAACCATTTTCCCGTGCCTATTTTCCTTAGCTCAAAGGATAAGTCCAATGCTAATCTGGACTTTGCGACCATTAGCAATAACCGCGTGACTTACTTCACGTTTGCTAAGGATAATAGGGAGGAAATGCTATTGCGCAGTATTGTAAATAATGGTGTTACCCAAAACATAACCTATAGAGATCTGGATCCTTCAGCCGGGGTGCTAGGTCTGGATTTCATAAAAGTGTATCATGATGATGTGGCAGCGCAAGTGTACCCCTATATGGATATAGGTGTTGCCCGTGGCACCAAGGTGGCGGTAGGTATAGACAGAGTGGTAAGTGGCACTACAACCATAAAACAGGTTTTTGCCTATCAAGGGGCTGTAAGCCATGCCGATGGCTTAGGATTTATGGGCTTCCAAGGGCTTGCCCGAAGCCAGTGGAACACGGGGGATACGGATCGCATCTGGAACATATCCAAGCATAGCATACCCCTAAGGGGGGCTGTTACCCGGGAGTATGCCATACCCTATACTGTAAATTTTGGCTCGGTGCCATCGGATTACATTACCCGTACCGATTACGAATACAGCTCTTCCCTATCGGCCACCAAGGTATTTAAACTCTGGAACACCTCCAATGTAACCCAAAACCGACTACAAGGGGGCACAGCCATCTCCAAATCCTTTTTGTACGATGCCTACAATAACCCCACCAGAATTACCACGGATTTTTCAGGACAGGGCAGTAGCGTGGTAAATATAACCTATGCCAACAATGGCGGGGCGGAGTATTATTTTGGAAGACCCACCAACAAAACGGAGACGATGACCATTGGGGGAAATTCCTTTAGTACAGAAGAGCAATACCTGTATACAGGTTATCTGTTAACAACAAAGAACACCAAAGGCAATGGCACCCCATTTGATGCGGAAACCTACCTTTATGATGCTTTTGGAAACATTACCCGAAAGACCACCACGCCCAATGGGGCTACGGCAAGGGTGGTGAATTTTGAATATGACACCTCCGGCAGGTATCTTACCAAGTCCATCGATGTGGAAGGGCTGGCAACCACCTATCAATATAACATTGCCCGAGGCCTGCTCACCAATGAGATCAACCCATATGGGCTGGTTACCCAGTACGTCTACGACGCATGGGACCGGCTTACCCGGGTAACCGATTATCTGGGCAAAAATGCCAACACTACCTATACTGAGTCCGGATTTGCGTATACGGTTACGGTTACAGCAGATAATGGCGGCAGCAAGATTACGGTTTACGATCCGCTTAAGCGGATAACCAAGGTTACGGAAAAAGATGTCTTAGGGCAACTGGTGAGCAAAAGTTTTGAATATGATAAATTTGACCGTAGCTACAGGGAAAGCGAACCCTACATTGGAGCTTCTGCGACCCAATGGAACACTACCGAATACGATTTTTTTGGAAGGGTAAACAAACTTACCTCCTATACCGGAAAGGTAACCAACATTACCTACACCAATCTTTCCGTAGCCGTCAATGATGGCACCAAAACGGTGACCACTACTGGGAATGTCATGGGGCAGATCACCCAGGTCACCGATCCCGGTGGCACTATAAATTACACCTATTTTGGTAATGGGGCAATGAAGACATCTTCATATGCCGGAATTACCATAACTGTTGAGCAAGATGGATGGGGTAGCAGCACGAAGTTGATCGATCCTTCGGCCGGTACTTATAGCTATGCCTATAATGGCTTTGGAGAGCTTACCAAAGAAACCACCCCAAAGGGTGTTACAGATTATACATACTCTTCTGTAGGCAAACTCACCCAGAAGAAGTTAACGGGTGATGCCAGCACCAATATGACCATGACCTATGCATATGATTCGACTACTAAACTCCCATCAGGAATTACCCTTGTGAATGCCGATGGAAATAATAGTAGCACCGCTTTCACCTACGATTCCTTTAAGCGGATTGCGACCACGGTAGAGACCAATGTGTATGCCAAGTTCTCAAAATGGTTTACCTATGACGCTTTTGGTGAAGTAGCCACGGAAGAGAGCGAGGGCCGTTTATTAAGCAATAATAAGTTCAGTAAAATTAAGGTTAGGAACACCTACGTAAATGGGCAGTTAAAAAACGTAAACGATTTTACCAGTAATGAGGAGTTATGGAATATTACCGGAGTTAATGCCCGTGGCCAACTCACTACGGCTACCATGGGAACTGGTCTTAAGCGTACAAATACCTATGATACCAATGGATTTCTGACCCAGGCATTAGCTCAAAAAAATGTAACTACCACTGCGGTGGAATTAATGAAACTCACTTACTCCTTCAACGCACAAAAGGGGACACTGAGCAATCGCAGCAACAGCATGTTCGCTTGGAATGAAACGTTTACATATGATAGTCAGGACCGTTTATTGACCTTTAACGACAATAACGGGGCAAAGAGCCACTCATACGATAGTAAGGGAAGAATAGATGTAAACAATGTCCTTGGACAGTACAAGTACAGTTCAACCAATTTTCAACAGACTGAACTGACACTTAATGCTGCTGGACAGACCTACTTTAATAACTACACTTCCCAAAATATAACCTACAACAGCTTTAAAAGCCCGGTTGAGATTAATGAGAACGGCAAGGACAGGATCAATTTTCAGTACAACGCTTTTCAAGGCAGGGCAACGATGTTCTATGGGGATACTCAGAGCGATAAACTGTTAAGACGCTACCGTAGGCATTACTCTGAAGATGGTAGTATGGAGATTACATGGGACAAAACCACGGGAAGAACCACCTTTGTAACCTATGTAGGTGGAGACGCATATAGTTCGCCGGTGATTTATCATTCCGACCAGACTTCCACTACCACGGCTCAATACTTGTACCTGCACCAAGATTATCTCGGTAGTATTCTGGCCATCACAGATAAGAACGGTAACTTTAAGGAAAAACGTCATTTTGATGCTTGGGGCAACATTGTAAAATGGACTGATGGGAATAATGTAGCCATTACCAAGGGGGTGATTGGAGGCGGGATAACAGACCGGGGGTATACAGGGCATGAACACTTGTTCGGAGTGGGTCTTGTGAACATGAACGGCAGGCTGTATGACCCTGTTCTTCATAGGTTCTTGATGCCTGACAATTACATCCAGAATCCGTATAGCACATTAAGCTATAATCGGTATTCTTATGTGCTTCACAACCCGTTGATGTATACTGACCCGAGTGGAGAGTTTGTAGTAGAAGCAAGTACACTTTATTGGCTTGGCGCTGCCATTGCTTCCTCAGCTGCCCTTTCGTGGGAAAGGATAAAAACGTGGGACTGGGATGGCTTTGGTGAAACCTTTGCCAGACCCGTAAGAGAAGGGGCTAGGTGGTTAGAAAATAATATTGGCAAACCTATAAACAGAGGTTTTAACAAGTATATAAAAGACCCAATTGAAAGGCTTTTTGGGTGGGAGGGAAGTGAAAAAAGCAGGAACATAGATCTCCCTAGTTTCACTTTACCTGTCGGCAATATTTCCAATGGGCCAACAAATTTGTCTATATTTGGACCTACGGGGGCAGGTGAATTGGGTATATTATCGAGTGCGCCAAATCAAGATTTTAGCGGATTTTGGGGTGGAGTTAATTACGTTTGGACAGGTGGTATTGTAGACGGGTTTCGTTATCGTAAAGACGGCACTGTAGCAGACGTTGCACCTACCATGGGTGTTGCGCCAACACCTGGTCTAGGAAATATTGGGGCATACGCGCAACTTGCAAAATTAACGAAAGGATATAAAGGAGCAATTCAGGCACATCATTTAGCTGAGGCCCGACATCTTAGAAGTCTTGCTTTATCTTCTAAAAATGGACCTTCAGTAATACTTACGCGAGCTGACCATGCAGTCCTGACGAGATCTTTGCAGCAATTACTACCTTATGGACGTACTTATACAAAGAGTCAAATTATTGCTGCCTATAGACAAGCTTATAAGAATAATCCAGAATGGATTAATGCTGTAATAAAATATTTAAAATAAAGAAGATGAATTATTTCATATTAACTTATGTAGGAAAACCGGTTGGCGAGAGTGGTGAGAACTGGGGTACAGAGTATATTTTTAATTATGCCTGTAATAAATGTGGGACTGGAGCAAGTGTTAAGAAAAACCTGAAAAGCTACAAATTAGAAAACATTGCAAAGGAAATTTTTCAAACTATTGATGGGGATTACATTATTTCAAAAGATTTGTATATTCTACTCAAAAGCAAAAACATTCAAGTAGGCAATTTAAAAAATGTGACTTCAGCAAGTGGAGAAATATTGCCTTTTTATCATTTGTTTGCTGATCATGGTTTGCCAAAAGCAGCTGAAACAAAAGGTCTGATTAAGGAAAACCAATGTGTGGAATGTAGAAGAAATGGTTATTTTAATAATATTGTCATGGGTGATTTGGATAAACGAATTAACACTAAAGTGCTACCCGTTAGATTAACATATAATAAATTGGATATCGTTTTATTGGGAAATGAGGATATTTTGAATTCTTGGGAACACATGGGATTATCCGAAAAGGAGGCCGAAGGAAATTCTGTTGTTAGATATGCAAGGCCTCTACTTATTGTAAGCAAGGGTTTCAAAGAGATATTGGAAGAGTGTAAATTAAAAAATATTGAATTTGAATCTATTAATATAATTTAACGCGGCAAGGGTAATACTATCAATGTATAACCTTGTTCTTTTCCCTGCTGGTGCCCGAATGAAGGCTAGCGCTCGGTTGAAACGAGTGCCAAGTACGAGGACCTACGGGAATTGGTTGTATTTCCACATCGGGAAGTGGTCTGGGAATTTCAGCGGGGGATGTGGCCGATACAATATTGGATTTCGTACCCATAGCCGGAGGTGTAAAGGACAATTATAAAGGCATAAATGAGGGCAGTGGCTGGATGGTGGCCCTTGGGGCAGGTTCAATTGTTCTGGATGTTTTTACCCTTGGAGGCTCCTCGTTAGTAAAGGGAGGTATTAAAACGGGGATAAAAGTATGGGCTAGATCGGTGGGAAATAGCTGGTTGCAGGGTGGTAAAACATTTGCTCAATATAAAGCAGCAAGGGGTGGAACTGAAACATTAGCTAAGATTTCTACTTCCACAGGTACTCAAAGAATCAGTACTGAATTTCACCATGCTTTTCTAACTCAACGCATGCAAAATGCCTATAACTTGCCCAACTGGGCAGTGAATAATAGATTGAATGTTTGGAAGTTAAATACAGTTCAACATTCTCTTATGGACCCATATCGATACAACTTTCTGCGGTCAGGATTTAAGTCAGATGTTGGTTGGTTTGGAAAGTATAATTGGTTTACAAAATTTTAAATTATTGATAGAAAATGTTCGGACTATTCAAAAGGAAAAAAATAGAAAATTGGGAAACAGATTTACTTCGTAATGTGCTAATGAAGCTACCAAAAGAGTATTCAAGCCTAATGAGCCAAATCAATGACGGTTTGTTTCGAGGAGTACTTGTAGACGTTAGTGATATTCCTGGATATGTAGCTTTTACATTTCATTCTAATATATTGAAAAAATATGATAGAGAAGAAGAACGGGATTTCAAGATTTCCAATATCAAAGTATATGATAATAAATCATTGGACTTTGTATCTTATGAAATATATGTTTCAGGCGGTACAATCAGTGGATATTCATTAGGTGGGAGCAAAAAGAATAACATTGATGTATGCAAAATTGATACATCAGATTTTAAGAAAGAATTTATTGGTGAATCTATTTTCAACCGTATTCAAGATGTTCTTGATGAAGAAGAAAAAAAACTTTTAAATCCCTCGAAAGTTTATTCGGTCTTTATAGGTGGCAAAGAATATTTCCATGTCAAGGATTTAGAAGATGGCGACTTTATTGGGATAGATGAAAAAAAAATTGTTTATAAAATCACTCATGATCCAATGGAAGTTGTGGTAATTAATAAAAAATTATCAGATGTTTTAATTGAGTTCTAATTATGGGTTTGCGGCTAAGACTTGAAGTGACGTTTTAGATACTATGTCGAAGGGCAGGTGGCACATCCACATCGGCAAGTGGTCTGGGCATTTCAGCTGGGGATGTGACGGATACAATATTGGATTTCGTACCCATAGCCGGGGGTGTAAAGGACATCTATAAAGGCATAAACGAGGGCAATGGCTGGATGGTGGCCCTTGGGGCTGGTTCAATTGTTCTGGATGTTTTTACCCTTGGTGGCTCCTCATTAGTAAAAGGAGGTATTAAAACGAGTATAAAAGTAGGAGCGAGATCAGTGGCCAGTAGTGCCGCTAGAGGGGGGCTTACAAATGCTCAATTAGTTCAGAAGTCTGCCACACTTGCTGAGAGGGCAATTGGAGCTACGGGAGGTGTTGCAGGAACGGCAAAACATCAGCACGCATCTAAACTTTTAAATCGTTATCAAAGCATCTATGGACAAAGGGGGTTGGAAACAGGACGATACTTTAATAATGGAGTTGGCAACCGTGGTTTCCTTGATGTAATTGACCATACAAATGGTATAATATATGATTTTAAGTTTGGTAAAGCGGTAATGAGCCCTCGCCAGTACAATAAATATTTTACCAATTTTGGTTTACCGATACAAGTAATTAGACCTTAATAAGTAATGGCAATAGATAAAGTATTAAAAAAGAGAGTTACAGAAGAATGGCTAAAAGCCTTTTCTCAACTTTCAGCATTTGCACAAAATAAATTATACAAAATTGTAGGTGCCAGTATTGTTGGTATAGAGTTGATAAAGCTGCCTCATTCGGAGGAATACCGACCTCACTTTGTTATTTATCCTTTATGGAAAGATGATGTAAAAAAATGTCTGGATGCACCTGTTTTAATGAAGCAGCTTTGTAACAAGAAAGGGCTACAATTTAATATTCCTTACGAAAAGCATACTACCTTTTTTAATGATGCCGTGGACTGCTTTAAAAAGCAAATATCTGTTTCATTGAATAGCGATGTTACTTTGAAGTCATTGTTTGAATTTGTGGATAGCCTATTTGGTGATATGTTGGTCAAAACAAATTCAGCAGTACAAGCAAAGCTATTTGAGTTAAAATTTTATTCGGCTCTGTACACGGGAAGTCAATCGCAGGTTCAAAATGTTATAAATCAAATTCAACATGCAAGCCAAAATTGGAATATGCAGATGTTTGAATTGTGGTATGGTAAATTTGATAATTGGCTACAGCGATTACAAGAAAAGGCAAGTAGCCGAGAAGAGTTTTTAGGGCAGATAGAAATAAATAGGCAGGACAAGAAAATAGCACATCTTAAGAGATCAGAACTTACAGTATAAACCAAAAGCCCAGCAAGTCCTGGCTTTTTTTACATACGCTTTACTGGTTCTCTAATTATGGATGTTGCATCCATTAGTTAAAGAGTTTTGTTTGTTTTTTGGTTGGTAGCGTAGCAATATGTCCGTTTACTTTCCTCAATTTTTCCAGGAATTGGTGGCACATCCACTTCGGGAAGTGGACTGGGTATCTCGGCTGGGGATGTAGCAGACACGGTATTGGATTTCGTACCCATAGCTGGGGGTGTAAAGGACATCTATAAAGGCATAAACGAGGGCAATGGCTGGATGGTAGCCCTTGGTGCCGGTTCAATTGTTCTGGATGTTTTTACCCTTGGTGGTTCCTCATTGGTAAAAGGAGGTATTAAAACGGGGGTAAAAGTAGGAGCGAGATCGGTGGCCAGTAGTGCCGCTAATGGTGGAGGACAGCTTTTATTAACAGCTGGTCAATTACATAAACATCATGTTATGCCCCAACAATTTAGAAAATGGTTTGCTCAACGTGGTATTTCAAATATAGATGATTATGCTGTTCAAATAGGTCAGTCAACTCACTTAAAAGGGGTTCACGGTAAAGGATTGGGAACACAACTTCCAGGTGGGAGGAATTCACAATGGGGTAGTTTTATAAAAGCTAATCCAAATGCTTCACCGTCTGAAATATTTCATCAAGCAGAGGGTTTACTAAAGAGATATGGATTAGAGCACTTGCGATATGTCCCTTATAAATAAGTTTTAATAAGATTATGAAAAATATTTCTTTGAATAAAGAGCCTATAGAATTGGCTGTTGGCATTAAATACATTGTTATAGATGCATTGTACATTAATGAGATAAGACTAGAATGCCCAAATCTTATTGGTGATAATTTACTTAATGAAATCAGAAGTACAGTATTCCCACATACAGATACTCCCTTGGCAGAATATACTCCATTGGAAAAAGTATTTACTGTTGATAAAATTAAAAAGGTTGATTATAATCAAATAGACTTTGAAGATAGTAGTGTTTTTTCAACAGATACGGGTGTCATAATTTTTGTTAATGAAAAAATATTTATCGACTTTATTTCAAAATTTGACTTTGACGAGTTGGTAGATTCCTCATCTGAATTATTAAATATAGCTAATTGGAGCTCTATTGTTGAAGATTTTAACTTTTCTGATTCTGCTATTATTGTTTCGCCAGGGGTAAATTCGGGTGTCGAGTTTGATGGTAGCGGTACTTATAAAATAGAATAGGCTGTTTTACTACGGAAGCCGATAAGTACGCAAGGGGGATTGAACCTTTTCAAATGGGGAGCTCCTCAAACTTCTAAAGCGACCGGTTGGAAAGCAGGAGATTATATGTTGAATCTTCCCAACAAGGGAACTCCCAAGCTAAACTGGAAAGCCAATTATGGGGCATTGCGTAGAGAAATGGGATTGGGGAAACAGATTTTTGATTCCTAAAGATTGCCTAATGGTAATTTGATACCTACTGGGGGATTCTTGAATTCAGAAAGATCAGTTCTTCAGGGAAGGGGTTGGATTTATAACCCAAGTAATGGTGCCTGGATGCCGCCTGGATTTTAAACAACGGAGTGACAAATGGAATTTAATCAACTCATATCAGAAAAGTTGGATTCCTTGTTCATAGATCATGGACTGGAAATGACTGAGCAATCAAAGAACATCGTAACGTATGAATCGCAAGAATTGGTTATCGGACTAAGCCATAACCCTAGAGAGAACTCAAATACTCTTTGGGTGGGCAGAAGGCACTTTAATGAAGTTGAGATCAATAATCAGGTTATGCGAGAGTATTTTAACTCTGGCCTAAAAATTAGCAATCTTCCACAGGAGACTTTTCTGAATAATGTTTTCCTGTTTTTTTTGGGAGATGGGGAAAAGTTGTTGGAAGGAAATGGGCTTGCTTTAGTTAACCTTGAGAGGTTTAATGAACAAAGGAGCTTGGAATATACTGCCAATCTTTTGGACCAACAAAACCTTGAAGCGGCTAACAAAGCATGGAAAGATGGTAATTACTCGGATGTAGTCAAGTACTTAGAAAAGGTAAACAAGGCTAATCTGACAGCATACCATAAAAAGAAATATAAGATTGCCAAACAGAAATTGGCCAGCTAAAGACTTTTAGAAGCCTCGGAGAAATCCAAGGCTTTTGTAATTTTAGAAATTGGCTTTACCGTCCAACAGGTCTTTCTTGCTTTTTTTGGTGAGCATTGAGTTTAGGATTTTAACGATATGACGCTAGTTCTGGGAAGTATCCTAAATGGATGAATCAATGGTTGCAAAAAGGGAAAGTCCCACCAGGGTATCATGTAGATTATTATAAAGCATTGTTTGATAGTGGTTAGATATACCAGCAAATATGCGTTTAAAGGACATTAGTACCCATACTAATAGACATAGATATTATAGAGGTTAAATAATATGTACTCAAGAAAAATAATTGTACCTATTGATATAGAAAAACCTGATGAGAAAATTAACGATTTTTTTTACCCTAAGTTGACAAAAGAAGGGGCTTCATTTTTTCAAGTGGGCGAAGATAAGGGATGGACATATGGCATGGTTGTACTGAAAGGCGGAGGTATAACTGAAAATGACTTATTTGCTATGATTGTTGATTCCAAGATTATAATAGAATCAGTAGGGGGATTACTCAAAATTTTGAAAATTTACTTAGAGAAAATTGGGGAATTTTCAATTGGAAATATTGTTTGTATTGAAAGTGCAGACAATGATGCTGGTTTTGTTTTAAAGAAGTGTGCCAATAGGATCAACATAACAAGAAATGATAAATTGCCATAAGTAATTAAGGACACTTGCTGGCTAAACAATGAACCCTAGTGCTCGTTTATTGGAAGAACGGTTTTGAAGCATTGACCGGGTAATTATGCGTGGGAATTTGTAGGAGGCCTTTTGGGAACGGGGATTTTGGTATAGAAGCTAGTGCTATTATACTAGCTTCCTTCGTTTCACTATTATAAACCTGACAGTTTCGTGGACCAAAAAGTACTAAGGTTCTTCTGTTAAGGGTAGAAATACAACACAGCATTAAGGGATAATAAGGTACCTAAATACTTCTGGATTTACCAGGCAAATTTATTATTTCTTAGTCAAGATTAATGTTTTTAGGGCTTACATTTTTTGGTTGATTCGGTATTTTTTGATTAAATTACACTTATAAATAATAGAAAACTTATCTTTATTTTGTTAGAAAGTAAAGCACTTTACTTTAAGTACATATTTATTCTGTCAACAATTCGGCTAACAGGCCAATTTTGGATTCTTTAACTGATTGATATATAGCTTAATAATAGCATTGGGTTGGCTCCCTGCCACCCCGACGAACCACATATCAAGTGGAAGTAAAACACTGTTAATCGTATGATTATCAGTGTTTTTTGTTTTTACACATTTTATTTAATGGTAAATAATAGTAAATAATCTCGTATTAAAGGTGTGCAATTCGGTGTGCAAATAGCTACCAAAAATGTACTAACTTTAAAGAACTTTAGGGTACGATTTGACTTTCGTCTTTACAACTTATTGTTTAACTAAAGTCATTAGCGATGAAGACAAAACAGACCTTCACCATCATTTTCTTTACCAGAAAATCCAGAAGTATTTCTAACCTGCTTTCTATTTATGTACGGATTACTATCCGCAGTGAAAGAGCAGAAATCAGTTTACAACGAAGTATCGAGACCAAAGAATGGGACAACGGCAAGGGTAGGGCAAAGGGTACCTCCGAAAAAGCCCGAATCCTCAATGCCTACCTAGACCAAGTGTACGTAAAACTATTACAATGCCACAAAGAATTACTTGAAGAAGACAAGATAGTCTCCTCAATGGCATTAAAACAGCGTTTCTTTGGCGATGATGATGTAAGCAAAACCTTGGTTGACCTTATTGCCTATCATAATGAAACGATGACCCACATTTTAAAGAAAGGCACCACCAAGAACTATTACACCACAGAGAAGTACTTGTCCTCCTTTTTAAAAGCGAAATTGAAAACCAATGATGTTCATTTAAAACATCTCAACTATAGGTTTATAGCGGATTTTGAACAGTACTTAAGAAAATCCACCGACAAAAAGAAACAGCTTGCTTTAGGTAATAATGGGGTGATGAAGCACTTGGAACGCTTTAAAAAGCTGGTAAACTTGGCTGTAAAACTGGAATGGATAGCAAAGAACCCCTTTGACCAATTTTCTTTAAAGTTTAATAAGTTCGATAGGGTATTTCTAACAGAAAGGGAATTAAAGTTGATTGAGG
>JBGTEN010000177.1:0-4012 GCA_041747755.1 Arenibacter sp.
ATAGATTATGAAAGCCAAGATTTTTCACAAACAAAACAAAGGTTCGATTTTATATTTGATGCCGTTGGAAAAAGTTCTTTTAAGCAATGTAAACCGTTATTAAAAGATAAAGGCATTTATATTTCAACTGAATTGGGTAAAAATTCTAAAAACATCTTTCTCGCCTTAACTACCCCACTTTTTGGAGGTAAAAAAGTTTTATTTCCAATTGCTACCACAAAAAAAGAGGATATTGAATTTTTAAAAAAGTTAGCTGAAGAGAAAAAATTTGGACCTGTTATTGACCGTTTTTATAATTTGGAACAAATTACAGAAGCTTACAGGTACGTTGAAACAGGTCAAAAAACCGGAAATGTTGTCCTAAAAATAAGAGAGCGTTAGATTAGCCACTAACTCAAATTTATTTGTTTTTAGATTACCCCTTTACTTTTATGTTTCGGAATATCCATTTTTAAATCCTCCAAAGATTAAGTTTTGTGTTTTATGCGCTGACTTCCTATTTCGGAAAGTTAGAACCCGCTCTTCTTATGTAACAAAAGTAACTGTGTAGCACGTGAAATTATTTTTCCTTTACAGTATATTAATTGTTTCATTTAAAAACATATCACATGAAAAAAAATATGGGAACCGCAGACAAAGTGATTAGAATACTTGTAGCTCTTGGCATCGTTGGCTTGTATGTGGCCAATGTAATTTCAGGAACCATTGCCATCGTTTTACTCCTACTGGCCGGAATCTTTATTTTAACCAGTTTTATAAGTTTTTGTCCATTGTACAGCCCGTTTGGAATTTCTACACGAAAAAAAGAAGCGAAATAACACCGACGTTACCGGAGATGTCATTTTTTCCATTTCGCAAACCTTTGTTTGCCTTATGGACTTACTCCTTATTTTCGGTCTTCGCCTATTAAAAATGTTGTTTTAATTCGTAACACCTTTTCGTATGGAAGATTTTTGGAATAAACGCTACGCCCATGCTGCATTTGCGTATGGTACCTCGCCCAATGATTTCTTTAAGCTGCAGTTAGAAAAATTAACCCCCGGTAAAATTTTGATGGTTTGCGAAGGTGAAGGACGCAATGCCGTCTATGCCGCTCTTAATAATTGGGAGGTAGATGCATTTGATCTGAGTGAAGAAGGCAGAAAAAAAGCCCTGCAATTGGCCATTGAAAATAACATCAAAATCCAATATCAAATTCAGGATGCCAGCACGGTCAATTATCCCCCCAATACTTTAGACGTCATTGCGTTGAATTACGCTCACTTACCGGAAAAAATCAGAGCCTCCGTACATAAAAAGGTTGTGGATTGGCTCAAACCCAATGGGTTAGTCATTTTAGAAGCTTTCAATCCAAACCAACTTTGTAATGCTTCGGGAGGTCCAAAAGATGAATCCATGCTTTACACCCCGTAACTATTACAAAACAATTTTAATGGTTTAAAAATAGTCCTTCTTTCTAATGCATGTATTGTATTGGATGAAGGGCATTATCATGTAGGTAAGGCCGATGTTATTCGGTTTATCGGAAAGAAAGAGACGAAATAAATGGTTATGTAACAAAGGTCACTGTATACCTCACATGTTAGTTGCACCTTTGCAGTATTAAAACAGTTAAGTCATGGAAATCAAACAATTTGAAGATAAAAATTTAGCGCATTACTCCTATGCCATAATCAGTAATGGTGTGATGGCTCTAATTGACCCTTCCCGAAATCCGCAACCCTATTATGAGTTTGCCAAACAGCAAAACGCAATAATAACTTGTGTTATAGAAACCCACCCTCATGCCGATTTTGTGAGCAGTCATCTGGAAATACACAACACTACGCAAGCCATCATCTATGCCAGTAAACTTGTTGGAGCCGAATATCCACATCAACCCTTTGATGAGGGAGATAGCATAAAATTGGGCAGTAGTACCTTAAAAGCGCTTAATACACCGGGACATTCTCCTGATAGTATCAGTATTCTAGCCCTTGACGAAAACGGAAAACAACAGGCTATATTTACAGGCGATACCTTATTCATTGGCGATTGTGGTAGACCTGATTTAAGAGAAAAAGCGGGGAAACTTACTGCTGCTCGGGAAGAATTAGCAAAACAGATGTATTACTCCCTTCGGAATACCTTTCTAGCCCTTCCGGATCATGTTCTGGTTTACCCGGCGCATGGTGCAGGGAGTTTATGCGGAAAAGGGTTAAGTGATCAAAACAGTAGCACCATGGGTGCTGAAAAATTAAGTAATTGGAGTTTGCAAGAAATGAGCGAAGCTGATTTTGTAGATCGATTACTTACAGATCAACCTTTTGTTCCAAAGTATTTCCCCTTTAATGTAGAGATTAATAAAAAAGGAGCCGAACCGTATGCAGAAAGTATTGCTAATGTAAAATGGGGCGAAATGGTCAATTCTAAGGATAAGGCTTTAGGCTTAAACCCGGATGTGGTCATTATCGATTCACGACCCCAGGAGCAATTCAAAAAAGGTCATTTGAAAAACGCTATTAATATCATGGATGGAGACAAATTTGAAACCTGGTTAGGAAGCATTGTAAATCCGCTAGAAAAATTCTATTTGATTGCAGAAAATGAGGTGATATTACAGTCGCTTATTGAGCGTACAGCTAAAATTGGTTATGAACAACAAATTGCCGCTGCTTTCCTTCTAAATTTTGGCCCTTTAAAAATGCAAAGGTTTGATCCTAAGGAATTACATACCAATGAAAAAGATTTTACTATTCTCGACATTCGGAGTAGCTCTGAAGTGGCTTCCGAGAAGTTTTTTGATGATGCTATTCATATCCCCTTACACGAATTAAGAGAACGCACTTCAGAAATCCCTTTAGACAAGTCTATAGTTGTGCATTGTGCAGGAGGGTATAGAAGTGCCGCAGGTAGCAGTATAGTATATTCCCAATTACAAGAAAAAGTAAAAGTTTATGATTTGGGTGAGGCCATAACACAATTTCAAAAATGAATTTTATTCGGAAACATTTATTGACCATCATCGGAATTCTCGTAGGAGCAATCGGGGGTTATCTCTATTATCATTATATAGGATGCTTGAGTGGAACCTGTGCTATTACCTCAAAACCCATTAACAGTACTTTATACGGAGGTATGATGGGAGGTTTACTATTGAATATATTTAAAAAAGAAAATAAGAAATCAGAATAATTATGACCACAGAACATATTGTAATTGCCAACTTAAGTTGCGACGGTTGCATAAACACGATTACCAAAAAATTGTCGGCTATGCCGGGTGTTGAAAATGTAGATGTTGACCTAGAAACCAGCAGTGTTTCGGTCTTACATAATGAAACAGAAAATAGAGAAGCATTAACAAAAATGCTTTTCTCCCTAGGATATCCCGAGGCAACTGAGAAAAATGGATTATTAACCCAATTAAAAAGTTTGGGCAGTTGCCTAAGCGGTAAACTTTCAAATTAAAAAAATGAATCTGGAAAAAATAATTATAGAGAAGCAGGGTACAATTGTAGATGTGCGATCTCGTGTTGAGTTTAGTAGTGGGAGTGCAACCGATGCAATTAATATCCCATTAACCGAAATAGAACAGCAAATAGAAGAAATTAAGAAGCTTAAAACTCCTTTAATTCTTTGCTGTGCCAGCGGTAACCGAAGTGGAATAGCATCACAGATACTGGCTCTCAAAGGGGTAGATTCTTTGAATGCCGGCTCTTGGTTTGAAGTAAACAAATATCAATCTCAAATTCAGTAAGTATGTTCAATTCAATTAAACAATTTTTTGGATTTGGGCCAAAAGTAGATTTTTCGGCAATGCTGAGACAAGGGGCTCAAATTTTAGATGTACGTAGTAAAGGGGAATATGCAGGCGGGCATATTAAAGGATCCATCAACATTTCGTTAGATACGCTTGCGTCTCATGTATCTAGATTAAAAAAAGACAAACCAGTTATTATTTGCTGTGCCAGTGGAATGCGAAGTGCCTCAGCGGTCGGTATTCTAAAGGGACACGGTTTTACTCGGGTGTA
>JBGTEN010000178.1:0-17433 GCA_041747755.1 Arenibacter sp.
TGCCAGATATGTTTTGTGTATTGATTGTACTTTCCAGCCGTTATTTAAATTTCCAATGGCATCTATTGGAACAATACTAATTACAGGACTATTTTTTAGTAATTGTACTCCCAAGCGGGTTACTTCGTTAAGGAAGCAATCGATAATGGTTTGGGAGGAGTCCGACTGCGGAAAAATTCTTCCATCTGCTTCAATCTTTAATGGGATTCCTTTTTGTTCAAAAAATGCCATGGTATCCCCACTGGCATAGGTGTGAAAAGGACCTAAAAGTTCTTGTTCACCTCTGGGGTAGTTTTTAACCAAGTCCGAAGGATTGAATTCAGCATGGGTAACATTGCAACGGCCGCCACCGGAAACCTTTACTTTGGTTAGCACCTCTTTGCCACGCTCCAAAATAGCAATTTTTAAGTTGGAATTGGATTCTGCCATCTGAATAGCAGCATAAAAACCGGCGGCACCTCCCCCAATTATGATGACATCGAACATTATTTGACGCGTTCGGGAAAGTTGGTAATAATACCATCGACACCCATTTTCTTCATCTGCTCAATGTCATCTACTTCATTTACTGTCCATGTATAGATTTTAAAGCCCTCTTTTTGAATTTCTGAAACCCCCTCAGGAGTTAGTTTTTCAAAGTATGGATTTATAGCCTCTGCTTGAAGCTCCTTTGCCATTGGTAAGGCATCGATCGGGTTTTCTTCAGTCAATACGGCAATAGCCACCTCTTTATTCAGTTTTCTAAAAGCTTCTAATTCATCCCATCTAAAACTGGAAATTATAAAATTCTCAGGCGACCATCCTCTTTCATTGATGTAATAATTGATGATAAAATTTGTTCTATCGGCTGTATTAGCCCCTTTCAGTTCAATATTTAAACGGGTTTTGTTATCAATCAATTTTAGTACATCTTGTAACATGGGAATCTGATGGTTGCCATGTAAGATTAGCTTTTTAAGATCAATAATGTTATACTCTTCTATTTTTCCTCCTCCATTGGATAGTCGATCTACGGTATCATCGTGGAATACAACCATCTCTCCGCTTTGAATTTTAAAAACATCGATTTCTATCATATCCACACCAAGATCCAGTGCTTTTTGAATAGACGCTAAGGTATTCTCCGTTTCGTGACCCATAGCTCCTCTATGTCCTATTACCAAGGGTTTATTCATATTTGTACAACTTAAAAAGGAAAATAAAATAAAGGCACATACCCATCCCGAAATTTTGTTCATAATAATTATTTCTTTAATTTGAAAATAAATGATTCTAAAGGCATTGTAGTAATATCCATCTTTCCTGCTCCTTGAATTATTTCCATATTTTTTGTACTTCCATATAGCATATCCATAACTGTATAATTTCCATCTTTTAAGTTCCATTTTGCAATTACCGACGGAGGGATTTGGAGCTGAAAATTATAAGTCTCATGGGCATCAAAATTTGAAATTATGACGAGCTGTTCATCCGATGACCATCGGACATATGATAAAACCCGATGATTATAAGCCGTAGTTTGTTCTCTGTTAAAATAATGTATATCCTGATATTCCCCCATCAAGGCATCGCTCTTAACTGTAAAATTGAGCAGGCGTTTGTAAAAATCGCGCAGTGCCTTTTCTTCTTCTGAAAGTTGCCCACCATCAAATTTCTTATTGTTGAGCCAACGTTGATGATGCGGTACGCCAATATAATCAAAGATTGAAGTTCGTGTCGGACTCCCGAAACCCGCATGTTCTGCACCGGGCTCCCCAACTTCCTGCCCAAAATAAATCATCACCGGTGCTGTGGAGATGGTTGCGGAAACCACCATAGCTGGTTTTCCTATTGCAGCATTACCGGCAAAATCGGGACTGGCAATACGTTGCTCATCGTGATTTTCCAAAAAGAGAAGTAAATGATGTTCAATATCTTTTGAACCTTCCTTGACTACCGGAATGTGGTCTGTCCAACCATACCCTTTCATAATATGTTTCAGGGAATCGTACATTTCTACCTTATCATAGAGATAATCCATCTTTCCTTTGTGAATGTAGTCTCTGTAACGGCTTGGATCGTAAACTTCCGCCAATAAAAAAGCTTCGGGATTCTTTATTTTAATATGCGAATTCATATAACTCCAGAATTCCACCGGAACCATTTCTGCCATATCATACCGAAATCCATCTACCCCAAATTCTAACCAAAAAAGCGCAATATCTTTAAACTTTATCCAAGAACCGGGCACACTTTTGTCTTCCCAAAACTCAAAATGCTTGGAATAGTCTTTATCACCGTAATTGGGGGGAAGTGTCTCAAAATCTAAAGTGCCATCAGGACGGACACCATAGTTTATTTTAACTGTCTCATACCAGTCATTAAAATCGGGCTGTACTAATTGCGAACCATTACCGGTCCACTTTGCGGGATTTTCTTTGAATTTATGATCTGCTAAAGGATGTGCCTCACCTCCTAAGGGTTGATAACCATCACGCCATTGTGGCACTTTAAACGCTTTTCCGGGAAGGTAATAAAAATCATTTTCCCGATGATATTCAACAGATGTGTCATCCCCCTTACCGAAGGGTTCTTTTCCCGTTGGCGTATTCTGACCTTCATAATTTCGGGCCACATGATTAGGGACAATATCAATGATGACTTTTAGTCCAGCCTCGTGGGAGCGCTCTACCAAAGCCTTGAATTCCTGCAACCGCTCCGCCGGATTTACAGCTAAATCCGGATTTACAGAATAATAATCCTTGACAGCATAAGGCGAACCTGCTCTACCCTTTACTACATCAGGATCATCATTAGAAATACCATATTGCGAATATTCTGTGATTACATTATGATGAGGCACTCCGGTATACCAAATATGGGTAACTCCCAAATTCCTTATTTCTTTGAGTGCTTTGTCTGTAAAATCGTTGAATTTACCTACCCCATTTTCGGATAGCGTTCCCCAAGGTTTGTTAGTGGTGTTTGTATTGCCAAAAAGGCGGGTAAAAACTTGATAAACTACTTTCTTTTTTTCTTTTTTTCCTGTATCCGCCATATCCAGCTCTGCTTCCTTATGCTCTGCCTTGCATCCTAATACCAAGGTGCAGATTAAAATTAAAATAGTAAAGGTTCCGTTTTTATTCAACAGATCGAAATAATTCTTAATTTCTAAATAATCAAAATGAGACTTATTTTAAGACTAAACCTTAGGAATGCTTTACAACGGTCACTTCCTTCGGCTTTAATTCCACCCGATTACCATTCACACGTATAGACATATCCGTAGTTCCTTCGTACGTAAAACTGGTTTCTTTGTCTGTTACTGTTACCTTTAAAATTCGGTTTCTAAAGTTTACTTTAAAGGAATATACTTCCCATTGTTTGGGAATCCTAGGAACAAACGATAGTTTATCGTCCATAATTCGTAAACCTCCAAAACCTTCGACAATACTCATCCAAGTTCCTGCCATTGAAGTAATATGCAAGCCTTCTTCCACTTCTTTGTTATAGTCATCCAAATCCAATCGAGAGGTTCGGAGATAAAAGGTATATGCTTGCTCCATTCTATTCAACTTAGCAGCTTGTATGCTGTGAACACAGGGTGAAAGAGAAGACTCATGTACCGTAAACGGTTCATAAAAATCGAAATGTCTCTCTAGTTCTTCTGTTGTAAAGTGGTCTTCAAATAAATAAAAACCTTGTAATGTATCTGCCTGTTTGATGTATGGGGAGCGCAAAATTCTATCCCAGCTCCATTTTTGGTTAATGGGTCGATCCTTTTTATCCAGCTTACTTACAGGAATAAGCTCTTTATCCAAAAATCCATCTTGCTGAAGGAAAATATCTAATTTCTCGTCATAAGGAAAATACATACCGTTGGCTACTTTTTTCCATAGTTCCGTTTCAGTTTCAGTCAATTTTGTTCGACCGATGATTCTGTTATGGTCTTCCTTATAACCATCTTTCACCTTGTCTAACTGTTCCAATGTATAATTTATACACCATTTCGCAAGGTAATTGGTATACCAATTATTATTTACATTATTCTCATATTCATTTGGACCGGTCACTCCTAAAATCACATATTTCTTCTTGACTTCGGAAAACGAAGCCCGCTGTGCCCAGAATCTTGATATGCCAATAAGCACTTCCAATCCCATATCGGGGATATAGGAATAGTCTCCGGTAAACCGATAATAATTATAAATAGCGAAAGCTATAGCTCCATTTCTGTGAATTTCCTCGAACGTAATTTCCCATTCATTATGACATTCCTCTCCGTTCATCGTCACCATAGGATAGAGTGCTGCTCCATTGGTAAAACCAAGCTTTTTTGCATTCTCGATAGCTTTTTCCAGATGATCGTAACGGTACTTTAATAGGTTTCTGGCCACGCGTTGATCTTTGGTTGCCATATAGAAAGGAATACAATAAGCTTCTGTATCCCAATAGGTGCTTCCTCCGTATTTCTCTCCCGTAAATCCTTTTGGGCCAATATTGAGTCTGGAGTCTTTTCCCAAATAGGTTTGATTCAAATGAAAAATATTGAACCGTATACCCTGTTGGGCTTTAACATCTCCCTCTATAGTGATGTCGCTCATTTCCCAAATTTTACCCCAGGCTGACTTTTGTTTTTCGAGTAAAGCATCAAATCCTAAAGAAGTTGCCTTTTGTAAGGCGTTTTTAGCTGCATTTACAAGATCTGCTGTTTTGTGATTGCGAGAAACAGTGTATCCTCCAAACTTGAATAACTCCCCACTTTCTCCTTCTTTTATTTTTGTTGTGTATTCCAATTCAACCCGTAAACCATCAATCTTGGAAATGGGAATTTTTTCTACTGTTTTCCCATTAACTACCAAATTACTCTGCATAAAAGTACAGGTAGCGAAATTCGTTTTCATGGTATGTGCCTCAATAAAAGCCTGTTGCTGCTCTGCAAATAAATTTGTAGTATTCCAGAACTTATCCGCCCAGTTGCTGTCGACATTAGTAATCCCGCTGTCCAAATAAGGGATAAATTTTATATCAACATCCCCGTTTACAGCCTTAATAGCATATTTAATTGCGCCGATTTCATCCAGGTCTAAACTTAGAAATCGGGTCACATCTACTTCAATTTTTGTGTTGTTGGAAAGTGTGGCAGTAAAAGTTCTTTTATACCAACCTTCTTTCATATTCAGTTCCCTACGGAAATCTTCAACCTTTAAGCAAGTATTGAGATCAAAGGGTTCGTCATTCACTGTCACATCTATACCAATCCAATTGGGCGCATTTAATACCTTGGCAAAATATTCCGGATACCCATTTTTCCACCAACCAACTCTTGTTTTGTCGGGATAATACACTCCGCCTATATAGCTTCCCTGAAAAGTAGGCCCTGAATAATGTTCTTCAAAATTGGCACGTTGACCCATAGCTCCGTTGCCCAAACTAAAAAGGCTTTCAGAGGATTTCACCTGCTCTTTGTCAAATCCTTCTTCTATAATGGACCACTCGTCTGGTATGATATAATCTTGATTCATTTACTGTTGTATTAAATCTTTTATAAATGTGATATCTATTTCCTTGAAATTAATAAAATTATATTTTGCATCCAAGAGCACGTCAGGATCGCCTATGCCTATACTGGTCATTCCTGCACTATTTGCTGCTTCAATGCCGGCAAGGGCATCTTCAAACACCACACAATGCTCAGGAGCAACGCCCAATTGCCGGGCTGCCATTAAAAAAACTTCGGGATCAGGTTTTGCCTTGGTAACGTGATTTCCGTCAACTATAACATCAAAATAACGCAATAGATTTACTTTTTCCAAAATAGGTCGTGCATTTTTACTTGCAGACCCCAAAGCCATAGGAATTTGATGATCTTTTAAATAGTTTAAAACTTTAGGAACATCGGGCAAAATCTCCGAAGCATTCATTTTGTCGATGTATTCTAAATAATCTTCATTCTTTTCTATCAACCATTTATCAAACTGTTCTTGAGTAACAGTTAAACCGCCCATTTCGAGTAGAATTTCGAGGCATCTTTTACGGCTTACTCCCTTAAAAAGTTCATTGTCTTCCTCAGTAAACTCAATACCTAGTTCATCTGCTAATTTTTTCCAGGCCAGATAATGATATTTAGCGGTGTCAACTATAACCCCATCCAGATCGAATATAAATCCGTTTATGTTCATGTCTTTTTTAGTTATACGCTGTGCGTTATGAGTTATGCGTAAATTATTTCATTTTTCAAATTGTTACATTTTCACACTACTACCTTTTCAATTGTAACATTTTCAAATTACCATATTAACAAATTATCAAATAATTAATTAATAGTTGATTCCCGCTCAATAATAGTGGCCCTTATAACCTCGGTAGCAAACTGCTCCTCGTCTTTTTCTTCCTCTACTTTTTCTATAAGCATTCTAGCGGCAGTTTCACCCATTAGTTCCCCATGCTGATCAATTGCGGTTAAGGTTGGACTTGCATATTTGGATAAAATACCATCTGTAAATCCTATAAAGGAAATATCTTCCGGAACTTTAAACCCCTTCTTCTGTGCTAGACGCATGCTATGCATGGCAAAAATTTCATTAACGCAAAGAGCGGCATCAATGGCTTCATTCTCAAAAAAAAGATTTATGGCTTCTTCATCAATCTCTTTAAAGGAAAGTCTTAGAATAAAATCTTTATCTAATTGTAGATTGTGATCTGAAAGTGCCTTCAGATAACCGTCTTCACGAGCTTTGCTAACGCTAAAAAAGTCGTCTGTTGTAATCAGTGCTATTCCCTTTCTTCCATTATCTATTAATTTTTTTACCGCCATATATGCCACCTCCATGTCATTGATTACTACTTTATCACATGCTATCTCATCGGTAATTCGATCAAATAGCACCAAGGGAATACCTTGATTTGTAACTTCCATTAGGTGGCTGTAATCTTTTTTTAATTGGGTTTCAGCAGAAAGTGCCATAATAAAACCATCAATACTGCCATTGGCTAGTAGTTCCATGTTAATAACCTCCTTGTCAAAGGATTCATCGGACACACAAACAATAACATTATACCCTCTTGCATTGGCATATTTTTCTATTCCCCTAAAAACTGTGGTAAAAAAATGATGTACAATATTAGGAATAATAACCCCTATATTCTTTGTCCGTTTGTTCTTTAAACTTACTGCAATATTATTGGGCTTATAATTATGTAATTTTGCAAAAGCTTGAATTTTTTCCTTAGTATCCTGTCCTATTTCCTCACTATTTTTTAATGCTTTAGAGACCGTAGAAATGGAAACTTCCAATTCGCGGGCGATATGCTTTATAGTAATTTTTTGCTTCAAGTTTTTAAGGATTAATTACAAAAAGTGAAATTAAAGTTTTAACAAGCTAAAAACTATAAAATCCCAAATTTTTAACAACAAAATACTTTTGCTTGTTTCTAATTCTAAGATTTTTCGAAAAATAGCCTTATTAGTATCCTTAATAAAAAATGTTTTAATTAGGAAAAAATTAGTATTTTCGCATTGCAACTAACCACACATTGCAGATTACATAATTTTAGATACTTTGTATTATGAGTCTCTTAATAGTTGAAAGTTATTAACACGAAACCGTTTTCGTACCCCTCTCAAATCAACAAAATAGGTATTTAACATTTTTTTTATATAAGTTTAACCCTTGAATTAAATTAACTCAACTTAAAATTAACAATTTATGAAGATTACGCTACTAAAAAGTTTTTTGCTGTTTGGAGCAATTTTGTGCTTTGGACAAGTGAAAGCACAGGACGTATCAGGTACCGTTTCTGATACAAGTGGTCCCTTGCCCGGGGCTAGTGTATTGGTAAAAGGAACTACCAATGGTACACAAACAGATTTTGATGGAAACTATACCTTAGGCAATGTGGGCAGTGGTGCAACATTGGTCATTAGTTATGTTGGTTTTAAAACCAGAGAAATTGCAGTTAATGGACAAACCACTATTAACATTACCTTGGAAGAAGATGCCCAAGCGCTAGATGAGGTTGTGATTATTGGTTATGGTACTACAACTATTAAAGATGCTACCGGCTCGGTAACCTCTGTAAGTTCCAAGGACTTCAATGGCGGTGTCATTGCCTCTCCTGAACAATTGATTCAAGGAAAAACTGCAGGTGTTAACATACAACAGACGAGTGGTGAACCCGGAGCAGGTATTTCCGTAAACATTAGAGGTTCTAACTCTGTACGTGCCAACAACAATCCATTATTTGTTGTGGATGGGGTGCCTTTATCCGGTGATAATACAGCCCCTGGAGGAGACACAGGACAGGGCGGAAGTGCAGTAAGAAACCCATTAAACTTTTTGAACCCTGCAGACATCGAGAGCATTAGTGTTTTAAAAGATGCATCGGCGACTGCTATTTATGGATCCAGAGGTGCTAATGGGGTAATTATCATTACCACTAAAAGCGGAAGAGGTAGTACCGGAGGGGTACTCGAATTTTCCTCTGATTTAAGCTATTCTACACCTGCAAGAGAATATGACCTATTAAACAGGAATGAGTTCTTAGGTGCTGTTACCCAATTTGGGGGAAATGCTGCAGCAGCTGATTTTGGCGGAGATACAGACTGGCAAGATGTTGTTACCCGTTCTGTAGCTTCTACCAACAACAACATCTCGTACTCCAATAACTATGGTAAGGGCAATGTAAGAGCCACTTTTGGTTACGGAAAACAATTTGGAGTAGTGCAAAAAACAGATTTAGAACGTATAACAGGAAGAATTAATGCAACTCATCGTTTTTTAGATGATAAGTTAACTTTAGGTTTGCAAGCTTCGATTTCCAGAGTAAATGATGAAACAGCTCCCTTGAGTGCAAGTGCCGGTTTTAGGGGTGATATCCTAGGTGCTGCTTATTCTGCAAACCCTACCTGGCCGTCTGATCCTAGCTTTAGTGACGGAGGAACTCAGATACAGCCGGCAAACTTTTTGGCTAACTCGCAAAACCGGACTAACACGGATAGAGTTTTGTTAAATGGTTCTGTCAATTACGATTTTACCTCTGAATTCAGCGCCAAAGTTAATGTGGGTTATGACAAATCGGAGGGTCAAAACATCTCAGTTATCAGTGGAAATGTAAGCAACTTTACTGGGATTGAAGATATTGGGTTTGGTGTTAATAATACGTTGGAAAGAGAAAACAAATTGCTAGAAGCTACGGTTAACTATAAGAAGGATTTGGGAAATTCTAAATTTGATGTGCTTTTGGGATACTCCTTTCAAGACTTTAATACCAGAGGACGCAATGCCGCCGCCAGAGGCTTTACCACCACCGATTTAAACCGCATGGGAGACGATATGGTTGCAACCGTAAACGCCGCACAAGCGACAATTGGCGGTGCCTTTCAACAGTATTACTATGGGGTGAACACAGGGGATCTAAGGGTAAACCGCTTACTTCCTACCGTAGTAGCCGGTGAAGCTCTACCTTATGCTTTTACGCGTAGAGTAGACGCCTTAACCGCAGATACGTTTAACAATACAGACGAATTACAATCCTTTTTTGGAAGGGTTAATTATTCCATAGCAGGTAAATATTTATTTACGGGTACCGTAAGGGCGGATGGATCTTCCCGATTTGGTCCTGAAAATCAATATGGTATTTTTCCATCCGGTGCCTTTGCTTGGCAAATTGCCGAGGAAGGCTATTTTGGAGAACAAGTATCTACCCTAAAGTTGAGACTAAGTGCGGGTCTTGTAGGTAACCAAGATGGTTTGGGATATGGGAATTTTGTGGCAAGACAACGCTTCGGCGGTCTGGGTATCCAAAATGACCGTTCCGTAAATCAAAACGGTTTGGCTATTGTAGCCACAGACGTTCCCTCTTTAAAATGGGAGACTACCTTAAATTTAAACGCCGGTATCGATTTTGGATTTAATAACGACCGTTTAAGCGGCAGTATTGATGTGTACCGGAACACCACAAGAGATATCTTGTTACAATTACCTCCTGCGGCACCAGCTGTAGATCCGTTTCAGTTTGGAAACGTGGATGCTAAAGTCTTAAACCAAGGTATCGAATTTGCCTTGGCTTATGATTGGATTTCTCTTGAAAACGTTACCTTCTCCACGGCATTTAACATTGCCTACAACTACAATGAAGTTCAAGATTTTGGTGGTGCCATTAATACCGGCGAGATTAATGGGCAAGGATTGTCCGGTGCTTTTGCGCAACGTTTTGAAGCAGGACGCTCTTTATTTTCCTACTATATGGCAGATTTTCAAGGATTTGACAGTGCCGGATTTCCAATCTACAGAGATGTAGATGGCAATGGCGTTGGAGACCCATCCTCAGATCAAACCTTCGTAGACAAAGATGCCTTACCGGACATCACCGGTGGATTATCCTTAAACCTACGGGTTCATAATTGGGATTTTTCAACCTATTTCTCAGGACAAGCCGGATTTTGGGTATATAATAACACCGCCAATGGTTTCTTTACCTCCGGTTCTATTACCAATGCCAGAAACGTAACCAGAGATGTATTAACCAGCGGAGAAGCCCCCGGCGCCTCTGCAGATGTGTCTACCCGATTTTTAGAAAAAGGAGATTTTATAAGAATGCAAAACGCCTCTTTAGGGTATAATGTTCCTTTAAGCGGAGACGGTGCATTTAAAACGTTACGACTTTCCCTTACCGGACAGAACTTATTTTTAATTACCAATTATAGCGGTTTAGATCCCGAGGTGACCGTGGCAACAGGAACTCTTGGATCCGGTGTTCCAACCAGAGGTATCGATTGGGCTGCTTTTCCAACGCCAAGAACCATTACCTTTGGTATCAACGCATCATTTTAATAAAAAATTTGTAATATCATGAAAAGAAATCATTTTAAAATTTATGCCCTCACTTTTGCAGCGCTGCTGGGAGTATTGTCCTGTACCGATCTGGAGATTGAGGAGACCGATTCCATCATTAGTGAGGGATTTCAGGGATTGGCTGATCCTTCATCAACGGTAGACGAACTTTACAATAGGCTTAACGGCCAATACGGAGATCAAGCTAACCTTTTTGCCCTGAGTGAAGTTACCACAGATGCTTCCTTGGTACCCACTAGGGGAACAGATTGGGGCGATAATGGCCTTTGGCGTGTATTGCACAGCCACAATTGGACAGGAGAACATGGATTCATTGTAACAGTATTCAATCAATTTAATGCCAATCAATTACTTGCTTCTCAAATTCTGGATTCTAGAAGTAACCCATCTCCTTTAAACACAGGAGAAGCCAGTTTTATAAGAGCCTTTAGTATGTGGGTTATTTTGGATAATTTTGGGCAAATTCCTTTTAGAGATACCTCTTTACCCTCTTCATCCTTACCTGAAGTATTTTCAGGAGATGAGGCCGTAAACTTTATTATTGCGGATTTGGATGCTGCTATTGCAAATTTACCTGGTGTGCCTGCCGAAAGTGGTGCTGCCAACGGAAGAGCAAGTAAAGCCACTGCACGGCATTTAAAAGCCAAAGTCCTATTAAACAAACATGTGTATAATGGAACAAGTCCGAATTCAGCGGATATGTCTCAAGTAATCGCGTTGGTTGATGAGATAGCTGCAGAAGGGTATGCACTGCAAGCGGGCTACTTTGATTTATTTACTGAGGCAGCAGACAAAGAGACTATTTGGTCTTTGAGGGCAGGTACAGGAAACAGAATATACAATGGCCTACATTATAATTCCACTCCGCTTGGAGGTGGAGGATGGAATGGTTTTAGCACCTTGGCAGAATTCTATGACTTGTTTGAAGGAGACCCCAATAGCAACAGAGCTGATGTAAATGGAAACCCCTTAGATGGTCAGGAAGAAAGAAGAGGCGGTGTGCCTCCTTCCGGTAGACCCTTTACCGGAATACCCGGAACTATAGATAACAATGGTCTTGAAGCCGGCTCTAATGTTGGTAATGGTTTCTTAATTGGTCAGCAATACGCTTTGGATGGTACTGCGTTAACCGATAGAGCAGGTGCTCCGTTAACCTTTAAAAAGAATTTTGAAGATGGTAGTGGCAACACCAGTTTCATAAACAATGACGAGACTACGGGTATCCGCGTAATGAAATACAGTCCAAGGTTTAATGAAGGATTCGCCAACCACGAAATTGTATTCCGATATTCTGACGCCCATTTAATGAAGGCCGAAGCCCTTTTACGAAGCGGGGGAGATGCATTATCCTTAGTTAATCAATTGCGTGTTATCCGAAATGCTACTCCGCTTGGTTCCTTAACAGAACAAGCATTATTAGATGAAAGAGGAAGAGAATTATATGCAGAAATATGGAGACGTAATGATATGATTCGGTTTGGACAGTATACTAGAGCCTGGTTGTTTAAAGATCCGGGATCTGTTAATGATCCCAAATGGAACCGTTTCCCAATTCCTGATCAACAATTATTGGCCAACCCTAATCTACAACAGAATCCAGGATATTAATTTTTGAGTAAGTGTTTTTAAAAGACCGCCCATTGGCGGTCTTTTTTGTGCCAATATTTTTGAAACCCCACACGGATTATTTCAACAGCTAAGAATACTAAAAAAATATAAACCTTAAACCAAAATGCAGCCCTTATGACCTAAGAGAATTAGAATCTATGCGTTTTCTGATATGAATTAGAAACAGTCTTATGGCCTTTCGGAATATTATGGTTTGTTGAGCTGTGTTAATAAATGTGTTAAATACACGTTTATTTGTCAATCTGAAAAAATCCATTTGTACCCTAACCATAAAAGCAATATCTTAACCCCGTGAAATTAATTTATAAGATTCATGTACTTTATTGGTTATGATATTGGCAGTTCATCGATTAAAACCGCATTAGTAAATTCCAAAACAGGTAAAAGCATTGCGGTAACTAGCCAGCCCAAAAAGGAGATGGAAATGCTGGCTCTTCACAATGGTTGGGCAGAACAGCACCCTGATGAATGGTGGAAACATGTTTGTAATGCTACAAAAAACCTCATAAAGGATCATGAAATAAACCCATCAGAAATAGTTGGGATCGGTATTTCTTACCAAATGCATGGCCTTGTGGTCGTAGACAAAACCGGTGAACCTCTGCGAGATGCCATAATATGGTGCGATAGTAGAGCGGTAGAAATAGGACAAGAGGCTTTTGATGATCTTGGTAATGAGAAATGTTCTACTAGTCTTTTGAATTCCCCCGGTAATTTTACCGCTTCCAAACTAAAATGGGTAAAAGAAAACGAACCGGAACTTTATGAAAGGATTCATAAATTTATGCTTCCCGGCGATTATATTGCCTATAAACTTAGTGATACTATCTCTACAACGGTCTCAGGCCTTTCTGAAGGGGTATTCTGGGATTTCAAAAAAAATGATCTCGCTCATGAGTTGTTGTCATATTATGGCCTAAGTCAAGATTTGGTGCCCGAAATTTTTGATACCTTTTCAGAACAAGGGAGAGTATCAAAAAAAGGAGCGGAAGCATCCGGATTAGCCGAAGGTACTCCGATTTTATATCGAGCCGGAGACCAACCCAATAATGCTTTGTCTTTAAACGTATTTAATCCCGGAGAAATAGCAGCAACAGGAGGCACCTCGGGGGTATTTTATGCTATTACAGATAATCTGTCAGTTAAAGAAAGTTCAAGGGTAAACAACTTTGCCCATGTAAATTACAGCAGTACTAATCCTATGATTGGAAAGTTACTTTGTATCAATGGGGCCGGCATTCAATATCGTTGGGTTTTGAATAATTTTGGATTCTCATCTTATGAAGAAATGAATACGCTTGCCGAGGCTATACCCATTGGGTCAGATGGAGTGGTTATATTGCCCTTTGGTAACGGAGCTGAGCGTATGTTGAAAAACGTGGATTTAGGCACCCATATATCCCACCTAAACCTTAATAATCATCACCGGGGTCATATGTGCAGAGCGGCATTGGAGGGAATTGCTTTCTCCTTTGTTTATGGTATGGAAATTATGAAATCAGACGGTATTAAGTCGGGTGTCATCAGAGCCGGAAATGATAACCTCTTCCGTTCGGAAATATTCTCCAATACTATTTCCTCTTTAATCGGTCAGGAAATAGAAATTTACAATACAACGGGAGCTATTGGGGCAGCGCGAGCATGCCAACTACACACCGGAAATTATGATGCATTTGGAAAGCAAATTAATGAGAATGACTATGTTATGAGTTTTAAGCCTGAAAAAAATAATACAGCTTATAAAATCGCATATAACAAATGGAAAAAGGAATTGGAACTGCGTTTAAATACGAAGTAAAAGACCTCTCCCCTAAATCTCCTCTCTCCCGATAGCTATCGGGAAGAGGGGACTTGAAAAAAAACCTTGATTCCCATCACGTGACTTTGGGATCGGGATGGATAGAAATAGGGGAAGTAAAATAAAAAAAACTGAAAGAAGTACCCATTATTTGAAGAGTAAGGAACTCGAAGAAACCGTTGGCATTCCCCTTCTTGGGAGGGGTTAGGGGAGGTCAGCTGAGAAAGACCTCTCCCCTAAATCCTCTCTCTCCCGATAGCTCTCGGGAAGAAGGGACTTAAAAAAACAAACGCATCGCTCTGTGTTAGAGGAGATGGGAAATCAAAATGAAATTAAACATTTAAATAAACAACAACAATTATGGCACTTTTAGGAAACAAAGAGTATTTTAAAGGAATAGGAGACATAAAATTTGAAGGAAAGGATTCTGATAATCCTTTAGCATACAAGTATTACAATCCAAAACAAGTGGTGGCCGGTAAAACAATGGCTGAGCATTTTAAATTTGCAATAGCCTATTGGCACACCTTCTGTGGTGTTGGTGCCGATCCCTTTGGCCCGGGAACTCAAAATTTTCCATGGGATCAATCGTCGGATGCTATTGATGCTGCTAAAGAAAAAGCAGATGCCGCTTTTGAATTTATCACCAAAGTAGGGTTCGATTATTTCTGCTTTCATGATTTTGACCTGGTTAGAGAGGGCGCTACCTTTTCAGAATCAGAAAAACGTTTGTCTGCAATTGTAGAATATCTAAAAGAAAAGAAAAAGGCTTCCGGAGTAAAGCTTTTATGGGGAACGGCCAATTGCTTTTCCAATCCCCGATACATGAACGGTGCTGCCACTAATCCGGATTTTAATGTGCTGGCGCGAGCTGCAGGTCAGGTGAAGTTGGCCTTAGATGCCACCATTGCTCTAGATGGTGAGAATTACGTTTTCTGGGGAGGAAGAGAGGGATATATGTCGCTCTTAAACACCGACATTAAACGGGAATTAGACCATATGGGTAAATTTCTGGGTCTAGCACGAGACTATGCACGCAGCCAAGGCTTTAAAGGTACCTTCTTTATAGAGCCTAAACCTATGGAGCCTATGAAGCATCAATATGATTTTGATGCAGCCACCGTAATTGGTTTTTTACATCAATATGGATTGCAAGACGATTTTAAATTGAATCTGGAGGTAAATCACGCTACTTTGGCAAGTCATACTATGGAACATGAAATGGCTATTGCCGCTTCGCATGGTATGTTGGGTAGTATTGATGCCAACCGAGGAGATTATCAAAACGGATGGGATACGGATCAGTTTCCAAACAACATCAATGAAGTTACCGAAGCAATGCTGATTTTCTTAAAATCAGGAGGCTTACAAGGTGGAGGTATTAACTTTGATGCTAAAATTCGAAGGAATTCTACTGATATGGACGATGTTTTTCATGCTCATATAGGGGGTGCCGATATTTTTGCACGCGCATTATTGATTGCTGATAAAATTATCACATCATCTCCTTATGATACCTTACGCAAGAAAAGATACAGTTCGTTTGATTCTGGAAAAGGAGCTGCATTTGAAAAAGGTGAATTGGATTTCAAAAGTTTATATGAAATAGCCAAAGAAAATGGCGAACTGGAATTGCAAAGCGGCAAACAGGAATTGTTTGAGAATATCATTAACCAGTATATATAAAACTAGAGTAGTACCATAAAAAAGGGCGTTGAAACAATTCAACGCCCTTTTTTTATTTTATTGTTTCTTCCTGTCTATTTAGCAAAGTAAATATAAATCCCCACCACAATGAACACCACAACCAAACCTACTTGTTTTACATATTTATAGGGCTCAATGGAAACCTGCTTTGTATATTCCAACACAAATGGCTCTTTTCTGGGATAAAATTTTCCTATAATCAACATGATAACGATGTTGAGTACAAACAAAATTGCCATAATATGCAAATAATGTGGATATGCTTCTGCCTGAATTAATTTCAGTTCTAAAGCATCCGTTATCCCCGCTATATTGGCAGCATCTAAAGCTGAGGCAATCATCTTGGGACCAAGCCAAAATTGACTGATAATATACAATATAGAGCCGGATAAAATCCCAATTTTTGCAGCGATAGCTGGCACTCTTTTGGTTAAATAACCAATCACAATAATGGTAAAAATGGGAATACTGTAAATTCCATTTATTTCTTGTAAATAATTAAATAAGCTTCCTGCATTGGCAATTAAAGGGGCAATAAACATGGCTGCAAATGCCAGAACAATACCAAATATTTTTCCATACTTCACTACGGTAGATTCTGAGGCATTTTTATTTATGTGTTCCTTATAGATATCAATCCCGAATAAGGTTACTGAGCTATTAAGCACACTGTTAAAAGAACTCAAAATAGCACCAAACAGAACTGCTGCAAAAAATCCCACCAAATACTCCGGTAAAACGGCTCTAACCAATTCCGGATAAGCAAGGTCACTGGAAGCGAGTCCGCCATCAAAATAATGATATGCAATCATGCCGGGTAATACCAAAATTAAAGGCCCCAAAATCTTCAAAAAAGCTGCTAAAAGCAACCCCTTTTGACCTTCAGCCAAGTTTTTGGCCGCCAAGGCACGCTGAATAATTTGCTGATTGGTTCCCCAATAAAAGAGCTGTACCAACATCATCCCTGTGAAAATAGTCGCAAAAGGCACCTCTTGTCCGGGTTCACCTGTGGAATCAAATCTTTCAGGATTTTCAGATACCAATGTTTCCAGACCTCCAAAAACACTTCCATCGCCAATAGCCATCAACCCAAAAACAGGAATAAGCAGTCCGCCAATCAATAGTCCAATAGCATTAATACTATCAGAAACTGCTACCGCCTTTAATCCACCAAAAACGGCATAAATAGAACCGATTATCCCAATTCCCCAGATACAAATTACCAGAGCCGAAGATTCGGATACATTTAATAACTGAGGCACATTAAACATGCCGCTAATAGCTACCGATCCCGAATATAATATTACAGGAAGTAATACCACTACATAACCGGTAAGGAACAAACCGGAGGTAATGGTCTTTGTAGCAACATCAAACCGCTTTGCTAAAAATTGAGGTACAGTAGTAAGACCACCCTTTAAGTATCTTGGTAACAGAAATACAGCAGCAACAACAATGGCAATG
>JBGTEN010000179.1:0-3318 GCA_041747755.1 Arenibacter sp.
TTCGGAGCAGACCATGTAGTTTTGGCATCAAATACCACTGTGAAAACCATTTCTGAAATTACCAACGGAGATCTATGCGATGCCGTATTTGATGCTACCGGACATAAAGGCGCGTTGGAGGCAGGCATAAACTATATGGCCCATGGCGGACGCTATGTACTAGTGGGACTTTCCAAAGGGGAACTTACTTTTATGCATCCTGCCATTCATGCCAAAGAAACCTCTTTACTCTGTAGTAGAAATGCCACATTAAAGGATTTTCAGTATGTCATAGCTGTTCTTGAAAATGGGCTATTCCCCACCGCTTTATATATAACCCATACTATGGACTATAAGGATCTGATAGCAAATTTTGACCAATGGCTGGATCCTGAAAACGGAGTCATAAAAGCGACAGTTACTTTTTAAATCAAGGAAATAGCTATTTTTAACCTCAAATACCCTATTAAAAGAAGTTCATGAGTAATTCATACGTAAAAATTCATCCTAAAGATAATGTTCTCGCTGCCTTAAAAGATTTGGAATCGGGAACAAACATCATCCACGGAGAAGAAAACTTTGAGGTAATCGGAAAGATTCCGGCAAAACATAAGTTTGCTACCATAGATTTTGAAAAAGGCGACCCCATACTCATGTACGGTTGTCTGGTAGGCAGAGCAACCCAGTACATTAAAAAAGGAGCGCAGCTGACTACTGATAATGTGGTACACGACTCCGAGGCTTACGGGGTTACAGGTGAAAGAGCTACCTGGCAGGCTCCGGATATCAGTAAATGGAAAAATCGGACGTTTAATGGCTACCACAGAGCAGATGGCAGTGTTGGTGTGGCAAATTATTGGTTAGTCATCCCCTTGGTTTTCTGTGAAAATAGAAACGTAGAGGTCATGAAACAAACCTTGTTAAAGGCTTTGGGCTATTCGGTTAGCAGTGATTTTATAGTGGATATGGATACCTTGATTGCCCAATATAGAAGCGGGGTAAACGAAGCCGATTTAATGAACGCTAACCTCATTAAAACCTCGGAAGAGATTAAATTGAATCGCACCTTTCCCAATGTAGATGGTATTAAATTTCTAAACCACGACGGAGGTTGTGGCGGAGATCGGCAAGATTCAGATACACTTTGCCATTTGCTTGCCGGGTATATTACCAATCCCAATGTGGCGGGAGCTACCGTACTCAGTTTGGGCTGTCAGCATGCACAATTTCAAATCCTACAAGAAGCGATAACGCAACGCGATCCCAATTTCTCCAAACCGCTGTACGTCATGGAACAGCAGAAAAGCAAAAGTGAGCGCCATTTTATTGAAGAAGCTATTAAAAAAACCTTTTTAGGATTAATAGAAGCCAATAAGGTAGTTCGGCAACCGGCACCTTTAAATCATCTTGCCTTGGGACTCGAGTGCGGCGGATCAGATGGTTTTTCGGGGATTTCCGCTAACCCTGCCCTAGGGTATACCTCAGATCTTTTGGTAGCTCTAGGAGCCACCACCATTTTATCTGAGTTTCCTGAACTCAATGGCGTGGAGCAAGAATTATTAAATCGGTGTGAAAGCCTTGAAAGTGCCGAAAAGTTTTCTGCCCTCATGAACGCTTATTCTAAAAGAGCGGTTTCAGTAGGCTCCGGCTTTGAAAATAATCCTTCACCGGGAAACATAAAAGACGGTTTGATTACCGATGCGATGAAATCGGCCGGTGCCGCCAAAAAAGGAGGCACTTCGCTGGTTACGGATGTATTGGATTATCCTGAAAAAGTTACAAAAAAAGGACTCAATCTGTTGTGTACTCCGGGCAATGATGTAGAAAGCACCACCGGCTTGGCTGGTGCAGGAGCTACCCTAATTGCCTTTACCACCGGATTGGGCACTCCTACCGGAAATCCTATAGCTCCGGTCATCAAGGTTTCCAGTAACAACACCCTATCGGAGCGGATGAAAGATATTATAGATTTTAATGCCGGTTCTATCATCACTGGAGAAGACACGATTGAAACCAAAGGCGAAGCTTTATTGGAATACATAATTAAGGTGGCCAGTGGCGAAGAAACCACCGCTGCAGTACGTTTAGGACAAGATGATTTTATTCCCTGGAAGCGTGGGATTTCGTTGTAACCAGAGCATTTGGGAGTGCGGCAGAATGCTACGAGGAAAATGTTAGCATTAAAGTTTAAAGATTGAATGTTCGTAGTGGTAATGACACTCGTCTGCGACGAGTGCTAGCGGGGGAGTTTATACTCCAACTATTTTTCCCTTAGAACTAACCATTTTTCGTATCACCAACTACTTTCCGTTTCGCTTTTTTTATCGACACCTGAACTTGGATCGGACGAAGCATTGCCGGACTCTTGGATCTTTATCATGCCACCAGACACCACAAACTTCATCGCTTCGGAAGCCTCGATATTTATTCGCGTAATATCCTTAACCGGAACGATATACACATTGCCCGAAAAGTTATACGAATGCGGGGCATACACCGCCACTTTTTGTGTACCAATTCCCAACTTACTTAAATCATCTTCTGTTATAAATCCTATCCGCTCCACATCAGATTCTTTACTGATGCGAAATAGAACCGGAGTATTCAAATTTTTTTCTTTGCCCATAACAGCACTAAAAATATCTTTAAATGCCGGGTAGATATAGCGGGTAAGCGGAAACTTAAGAAAGAACCTATCGATCAACAGCCAAAAAGATCTAAAGATTACTGTGGAGCCTAAATAGCCTAGTAGAATAATACCAAACAATAGAATAACAACACCAAGACCAGGAATTTTCCCAATGGTTTTGAAGTTTGGATTTAATCTACTATCTATAAAATCAAAAGCCCAATAGATTGTAAATGCAGTTAGCACAATGGGTAGAAATAGGAATAGTCCCTGAAAAAAATAGGTAATCAGTCTGCTGTAGACTTTACCGGAAGAAATATTCAGTAAGCTCCTGCGCTTCATTTTCGTTACCATTTAAGTTCTAAGAAACATTCGTTCTCATCAAATCTACGTATACAACCAGAATTACGAAGGTGTCAATAGGCAATCGCCAAATTTTATCACCCTACTTTGTTAGCTTGATTCCGCTTTACACATTATCGCGGAACAAGCCACAAAACCCTATTGGAAAAATACGGATTATTCCTTTCACCACCTAGTTTTGGTTTGTACTATTCCACCTCCCGTAAATGCTTCTAAAAAGTTCAACCCTGATAGCTTGGATTTTTAATCCGTGCAATCTAAGAATAAGAAGGGTGCAAGCATCTTGCTCGTGTCATCCGGTATAACAAGTTAATCTTAGCGTTGAGAAGAACCTCAAGATAAGGCAA
>JBGTEN010000180.1:0-2386 GCA_041747755.1 Arenibacter sp.
CCGGTAAGATCACCACCGGTGTCCGGACGCCAGTTTTCCAAGTAATTCCGGTGCAAATCCAGGCCTCCAATCCCATCTTCGTTATATTTTCCATCCCCATCATTGTCAATTCCTTCGGTATGCACAATCCAGTCGCCTCCAAGCGGTACCCGCTTCATCAATCTCCCTGACGGATCCCTTGGATCCAGAATATGAGTAGCTTCTTCGCCTTCCATTGGTTTTCTACGAATTTGATAGATAATTCCGTCCCCATCCAAGTCTTCGGCCTCATCCTCGTCAAAAAGTCCATCATTGTCATTATCGTGTGGTCTAACCGTACTCCGGTTCATTTGTGCGGTATGTAAATACAGGTTAGAACCGTCCGGATTGTTTTGGGGCCGTAAATAAATCGCTTTGGTATCTATAAGATCGGTTATTTTTTTATCCTTTCCGTAGTTTTCTAACAGATGTTGCGTAAGCCATAAAACAGACTCGCTTCCTGTAATTTCGCCACTATGGCGACCTCCTTCAAAAAAAGCGGCGGGTTTATCCGTATCCTTTCCTGTTTTCTTATTGGTTATAGTCATTTGGAGTATAGGCCTGCCTTCAAAACTGGTTTCTACCTGATATAAATCCACAATATCCGGATACTTTTCTGCCCACAGGCTGTACCAGTGATACATAACATCTACGGTGTGGTAAATATCAAAAGTCAATTTATCACCGGGAGTATATTCTACTTCAGGATGTTTGTGTTGTTTAAAAAAACTGATTCCATGGCGTTCCCCTTTCACAGTATATTTTAGGGTATCCTTATCGGATTCCGGCCAGCTTTTTACCTCCAAAGGACGATAGGTCTGTGCGGAAACCATAACAAAAGATAGCAGGAGTATTGCAATGAAAAATGATTTTCTCTTAGTAATTTCAGGCATAATAGATTGAGCTTTTAGTTTAGTAGTTTTCTAAAATAAGCATTTTATAAGAAAGGTTTTTTAATGCGTGAATAAATTATAGAAAATTGCCAATTTGAAGGTGGATTTAACGGTAATTGTCCAATATCCTTATAAAGCATACTCCCTTATTGTAGATATCCAAAAACTTGTGACTTTATAGTTTGGCCTAGATTTCCATGCGTTAAACTTTTGGAAATAGAGCAAGAGTAGGTTAAGTTTGTAAATGTTACAAAAGCCGCTTGGATTGTTATATTTCAAAGAAAAGATTGGTCTTGTGATAGCGCATGCTTAAAAAAATGTACGAAACCACGTAATATTAAATTCAAAAAACAATGAGAAAAAATCACCATTCACTAAGTGCAATTGCGTTTACCTTCATTTTCCTACTTCTTGGAGCATGTAAGGAGGAACAAAAGCCGGTAGTAGATCAGAAAGAAGTCCTAAACCAATGGTTTGATGACAAGTACGAAGAGCTACTTCAAATGAGTCCTTTGACCCTTACCAATATGGGAAGAAAGGAGCAGTATGACAAGATTGATGATATGAGTGAAGCTGCCGAGGAACAGCAACTGGATTGGTATGAAAAAAGTACCAGCGAACTTAAAAAAAGATTTAATTATGAGGATTTGGATGCCGCAGATAAAGCATCGTACGACTTATGGGTGTATCAATATGAAACGCTAAAAGAAGGTAGCCAATTCAAAAACATGGATTATATCTTCGATCAGATGCGTGGCAGACATACCGGTCTACCAAACTCTTTAATCAATTTTCACAAGGTAGATAGCTTACCAGATATGGAGGCCTATGTTTCCCGAATTAAGGAAACCGGAAGGGCTATTGACCAATTAGTGGCGCGGGCTAAAGAGCAAGCAGTTGTGGGAATACTGCCTCCAAAATTTGCCTTTGAAACCGTAATCAAACAAACCAAAGCAATACTGGATGGTAAACCCTTTACAGAGGGTGAAAAAGGATCTCCGCTATACAATGATATGCATGCAAAAATAGATGCGTTAACGGCTTCAGGAAAAATAGATGCTGAGCAAACTACCGCATTAAAAGAAGCTTCAGATAATGCGTTGAATGTTTATTTTAAACCCGCTTATGATAATTTATTAGCCTGGCTGGAGACAGAATTACCTAATGCCGAAGAAACCCCTACCGGAGTGAGTCGCCACCCTAATGGGGATGCTTTTTATAACTACCGATTAAAAGTTTTCACCACCACCAATCTTACAGCGGATGAGATTCATGAAATTGGGCTGAGTGAAGTGGCACGGATCAAAGAGGAAATGATGGCGATTAAAGAAAAGGTTGGCTTTAAGGGCGATTTGAATGCTTTCTTTAAGTTTGTGAATACCGATAAACAATTTTTCTTTCCCAATACCGATGCCGGAAGACAAGCGTATATTGATGAGTCGACTAAATATTTGGATGAACTTACCAAAAAACTA
>JBGTEN010000181.1:0-15970 GCA_041747755.1 Arenibacter sp.
GAGGTATCCAATCCGCCACTATAAGCTAAAACTAATTTTTTCATGTCTCTATTTTTATTTCTTTTTAAAAAACAGATGTTCTTTAATACTTTTTAATCGTTTAAACGCTTTGGTGTTTAGTTTTTCTTTTTCCTTTTCTCCGTTTTTTACGGCAGGGTCATATAACATCCCGGTGCAAAGGCACATTTTCCTTTCGGTTCGGGTTAGAATATCAAAATTTTTACAGGTTTGGCAACCTTTCCAAAAATCGGGATCGTCGGTAAGTTCGGAAAATGTTACTGGTTTGTAGCCCAGCTCGTAATTAATCTTCATCACGGCAAGTCCTGTTGTTATACCAAAAATTTTAGCATTGGGAAACTTCTTGCGTGACAATTCAAAAATGGTCTTTTTTATTTCCTTTGCCAAACCTCTGTCCCTGTAATTAGGATGTACTATAAGTCCGGAATTGGCCACAAATTTCTCATGTCCCCATACCTCAATATAGCAAAATCCTGCAAAAGTATCACCGTCCAGCGCAATAACAGCATTGCCATTCTGTAGCTTTTTATGAATATATTCAGGTGTACGCTTTGCAATACCTGTGCCTCTGATTTTTGCAGATTCCTCTATAGTGTCGCAAATTATCTGCGCGTATTTAAAATGAGATTCATTAGCAATAACAATTTTCATTGAACGTTGCTTTAAAGGATTAAAAATTGGATGTTGTTTGTAGCGAAAGTAGAAATGGACGCACCTATTTCCAAAATAAAGTTGCACCCTTACGGGCGACGACGGAAGGGAGTAAATGAAGCAACTAGAACTGCTGTTCTGTTTACAAAAGAAATATGTGTTTTTTTATTCATTGCGTCGCAAAGGTATAAATTAAATTGAATGTTTGGGATGTGATACTCAATTTTTACAAAAAAGTAACTTTTTGTTATTTCGCTTAATTAGTTCATACGCCATTAGTCCCAAAACCATTACGTATTCAATAAGTAATATACCCAAGTTTTCTTTAAAATCGTTTTGCGAATATGCCCAATAGCTAAGGAAGACTACTCCGGACCAAAGAAGGACAAACCGATACTTAGTAAAGATACTTAGGAGTACTAAAAATGTAATATACCAAGGATGCACTGTAGTGGAGACGAAATAGTAACATGTCAGCACCCAAAACATAGAACCCAACACGCCTGATAATTTCCTGTTATCCCTTAAAAAAGTGAACAGCAATACCATAAAAATGATCAGATATGGAGAAAATTTTCCAAAACTTCGAATCAATACGTAACCCTTTACATCAAAATAGAGGGCTATTTGTTTTATCAAATTATAGAGTCCCGCATTAAATTCAAAGTTGGAGAACCACAATCCTATGGTAGCTGAATAATTTGAAATAAAATCAGGTGAATAAAACGGTAGTAAAAGTAAAAGGCAAGAAACGCTCACAATTAGATAAAACCCCATACTTTTCTTAAATCCAAAATAGTTGAGGAAAAGGGGCAAAAAAAGTAATGGAATTAGTTTTACCCCAATGGAAAGTGAATAGAGTACAGCAGCCCATTTCCAATTATTAATAGACAATAAATATAGAGCCCAAACAAAAAAGAACAACATCACCCCTTCGAAGTGAAGATTCCCGGTAAGCTCTATCAAAATAAGTGGATTTAAAAAACACCAAAATATGAGGTGCGGTGAAAGATTTAGGTTTTTTAATAACTTTTTCCCAAAATAGAGTATCCCAACATCTGCTAATATAATCATCACTCTCATTACGATGATACTTCCTAAAATACTTTTACCTGATAAGAAGACAGAAATAGTAAACAGCACTTGACTCAAGGGTGGATAATTAGAGAAATGTTTTGCGCTCAACTCCCCCATCCCTTCGTGAAGTTCGCTCGCGTAGGGAATTAGAAATTCTTGATTGTCAATTAAACTATTTGGAACAAAAAGGTACGGATTGATACCGCTTAGAATTAACTCTCCATCCCAGATAAACCTATAAAAATCTTGGGATAGATTGGGAAGCGCAAAAAGAAAAGTTAACCGAAAAAGTATTCCTGCAAGGAATAAAAATTTAAAATTCCATTTCTCTAGTTGAATGAGTTTGAAAGCAAAAAAAAATAACCCTGCAAAAAGGGTTATTAATTTTATAAAATCGTTTCGCTCCAAATCATATGCAAAACCGCTGTAAAATATAATGCTTGTGAGCACCATTACTATTGGTAATCTGTGAAGATTCCAAAAAGACAGCATAGTTACGCTTTAGCTAAGAGCGATTTAAAGAAAACAAATCCAAATCCTAAGAACAACATAAAATGGAAAGGAAACAGACCAAAATCATTCAAAGGAACAGCACTGTACATTCCAAAAAGGAAATATAACATAAGCGCTGCCTCCAAAATCATATTGGGAGATAGCTTTTTTGCCAGATATTTATTGCCTTTCCAACTATCTGTTAAGGCATTAATGTTGAATTTCGGAGTGCGTACAAACTCACTTCTTTTTCCCATGTGCCCTTCCAGAACAGCCATCGAATTATGTAAAGAAAATCCAAGGGCTATTGAGAAAAAAGTAAAGAAGAGTTTAATATAATCTACAAAGTTATCAAAGCTGCTTCCTTGTATACTTTTGTAGGTAAACCAGTAACAAACAAATAAAATAATAGTACTGACGATAAAGAAACTGGTAACTTCAAACAACCATCCCAAATGCGGAAACATATTTTTAATGTATAGCATAGGGATACTAAGAAAGGCTACAATGAAAACACACAGGAACATGGAACTGTTTAGCAAATGCATTACTCCATGAAATTTTGTTTTGAACGGAATATTTTTAGCTGCAATAACACTTAAAACAGTTTTTCTAAAATTTTCTGCACCACCTTTATTCCATCGAAATTGCTGAGAACGAGCGGCACTGATTACCACAGGAAGCTCTGCAGGAGTCTCTACGTCCTCTAAATATTTGAATTTCCAATTCTTCAACTGAGCCCGGTAACTAAGATCTAGATCTTCTGTTAAGGTATCTCCTTCCCAATTTCCCGCATCAATAATGCAGGTCTTACGCCAAATACCTGCAGTTCCGTTAAAATTGATAAAGTGTCCTTTTGTATTTCTACCTACCTGTTCTAAAGTAAAATGCGCATCTAATGCAAATGCCTGTATTCTTGTTAATGTAGAGTACTCTCTGTTGATATGCCCCCATCTGGTTTGTACCACTCCAATTTCTTCATCTTTAAAATAGATAACCGTTTTCTTTAACCAATCTGAAGAGGGAAGAAAGTCGGCATCAAAAATGGCAATGAATTCACCTTTGGCAATTTTTAATCCTTCTTTTAAAGCGCCCGCTTTAAAGCCTTCTCTGTTTTCTCTTCGTATATGTTGAATGTCTAATCCGGTTTCCTGTAAGAGACGTATGCGTTCTGCTGTATCATTTACTGAATCATCAGTAGAATCATCTAAAACCTGAATTTCCAGTTTACTGGAAGGGTATTCAATTTTAGCAATATTTTCTAGTAAGCGCTCTACAACATATTCTTCATTATAAATAGGGAGTTGAATAGTAACCATTGGAATTTCACGTGGATCCAAAAGATTAAATTTTGGAGCTACCTGATTTTTTTTCTTATTTCCTAAATAATTAACTAACAGGTTTAACTGTGCAAGACTATAGAAAAATATTAATAGTAGTGATATCGTGTAGATTGTGATGATAGAATAAACAAGTACTAGTTCCATATTATTTTATGCTATATTTAAAAATCCAACCTATAATTTTTATGCCTGCAAAGATAGTACCTTTTATTGTACCAGACACTTTTGAAACGCCAATTCTTTTTTTATAACGCACTGGTACTTCGGTATATGTCATTTTTTTTTGTAAAACTTTTAATTGCATTTCAACTGTCCATCCGTATGTTTTGTCCTCCATTTGCAATTCTTTGAGTTTTTCATATTTAATAGCCCTAAAAGGTCCTAAATCTGTAAATTTTGCTCCAAAAAACAACTTCATCAAAAATGTCGCCAACCAGTTTCCAAATACCTGTTGTGGTGTCATTGAGCCTGGCTCCCGCAAGTTTTTTTTTCTTGCTCCTACAACAAAATCTATGTTTTCTTCTAGAATTGGTTTAACAACCTTGGAAAGTTCTTCCGGATAGTCAGAATAATCCCCATCCATAAATACGATTATATCGGGTAGTTTGGATTGTTCTGCTATGTATTGCATGCCACATAAACAAGCATAGCCATATCCTTTTCGTTGTTCATGCAATACCGTAGCTCCGGCCAATGCTGCATTTTCTGCTGTTTTGTCATTGGAATTATTGTTAACAACTATTGTTTCCGAAACCAGAGAAGGAATTTCATTTAGGACATTCGTAATGGAATCTGCTTCATTAAAAGCAGGGATAATTACCTTAATATCCTGTTTTAACATAAAATAGTTTTACCCATTAATTTCAAGGGTTATTTTTTATTTACGAAGTCCAGCAAATTTACATCATTTCCTAATAATACTTCGGTAGGATTGATACGGCCTTCCAGAGGGCCATTTTCTAATTTTAAGACACCCCTTGGACAGACTGCCGAACAAATTCCACAACCAACACAACTGGAGCGCACTATGTTTTCCCCTTTTTGAGCATAAGCCCTAACGTCTATACCTTGTTCACAATAGGTAGAGCAGTTTCCACATGAAATACATTGCCCTCCATTGGTAGTAATCCTAAAGCGCGATTTAAACCGCTGCACAAATCCCAAATAGGCCGCTAAAGGACATCCGAACCGACACCATACCCTGTTTCCGAAAATGGGATAGAAACCGGTACCGATAACACCCGCAAAAACAGCCCCAATAGCAATGCTATAAACATTTTGAATGCTTTGTGTCTTTATACCAAGTACTGTCCCTGATTCTGTAAAGAAGCTGTATAAAGTCATAAGCGTCATTATAACAACAAAAACCAGAACACCATGAACCAACCAGCGTTCTACTCTCCATGAGAAAAGCGATTTGCTAGAGTGTTGTCTATAAGGATCTCCCAAAGTTTCTGCTAGTCCACCGCAGCCACAAACCCAGGAACAATACCATCTTTTTCCAAAGAAATACACCATTACCGGTACCGCTACCAAGGTTAGCAGTGTTCCCCAAACTAGAATAAATATTCCTATCCCGCCACTGGAAATTAATTCTCTTAAGTTCCAAGTGAAGAAAAAATCATAGTCTAGTGGATAAATATTTTTAAAATCGTAGTAGGGCATTTGCAAGCGCACCATGATTTCAGGAATGAGAAAAGCAAAAACAATTTGAAAAAACAGCACCGAAGTGGTTCTGATCATTTGATAAGGACTGTGCCGATATTTTATATACATCCTTACCGCCATTACGGTCATCACTGTGCAATACATAAATCCGTATACAAACCAGTGACTAGCGGGATTCCCGCTAAGACTTTCGCTAATAGGGTCTACTAAGTAGGTCCAATTCACTGCGTACTCAGGACGGAAATAAAGCACCAGATAAAATGCGATAAGAAATACAAAAACAAGCCAGGCAATCCAACCTCGATTGGTGGAATTTTCATGGTAAATTCCGTCGTTCTTAATCCCTTTTTTACCTAATAATATTACATTGGGTAAAATAAATAGTAAGGATCCTAAAATCCCTAACCCAAACGTAAGACACCACATAAGGCTTTTGTTATTTACAAGAAATCCTTTTCCTGAGGCTTTTCCTATCAAAGCCGCCATATCGTGCGGTTTGGTATACATCACCTTATCGTATTCTTTGTTTTTTCTGTGCGTGGTATTTGCTTTTTCTAAGGCAGAGGAAACTTTGGCAGACAAGTTCATCATCCCGGAAAATTCCTTCCCCACTACCTCTCTTTCCATTTCCTGAATAAAAATATCGCTCTTAAATCCTTTGTCTGTAACTATTTCCTTAAAAGTTTCAGAACTGAGGGTATAGCTCCCCAAAAAAGGAAGCAATGTAAAAAGCGTTAAACCTAGAAGAAAAATAATAAGGCCTAAATTTTTTATGATTTTCATTTACAATATTTTGCTTTCATAGAATTTTAATACTCTCTTAAATAATGATGGTTTATCTGAGTTATGACCTTGAAAAAATCCGTTTCCAACTTTTCTTTTTCGGTACAATATGGGTACTGAATTGTGCATTGAATGCTGATACTATTTGGTTTTCAAATTGAGCATAGAATTCAGGGTCAAAATTGGCATCTTTTAAATATTCCATAATGTAGAAAATAGACTTTTTTTCTGTGAGCCAACGATCAAATAGTTCGTGTCGCATTCGAATTCCAAAGGTATTAATGCCAAGAAATTGTTTGGTATCGGAATGGAATGCAAGCGTAATGCATATTTTTTCTTTAGGATGTCGCCAGTGAAAATGAGTTTCTGTTTTTTTCTTATTTCGCTCGCTGTTTACCCAGCCATATGTTTGGTATTCAATATCCAAAAACTTTGCGGAATTGTACCAATGTCCCGGATTATAAGGCATTTTATTTCCGCATATGGTCTGGGCCAATACTTCTCCCATCATTCGCCCTGTATACCAAACAGCTTCAATGGGTCGTCTATTATCATTAGGTTCTTCTTGTTCTGCACAATCCCCAATAGCATAAATGTCTTGGATATTGGTCTCTAAAAAGCGATTTACTTTAACCCCTTTGCCCAAGATTATTCCTGAATTGACAAGAAAATTGACATTTGGGGAAACCCCTGCCGTGAGGCCTACCAAATTACATGCAATCGTTTCACCCTTATCCGTTATGACAGCTTTAACCGCACCATTATTATCAGATAAAATTTCAACCAGATTCGTATTTAAACGTAAATCTATATGATGCTCAAGGATATGCTCGTTTATCATTTTTGATTCTCCTTCAGGAAGTACGCCATCCCAAAAACTATTTTCCCGAACTAAAAAAGTGACTTCTATTTTTCTGCTTCGCAGCATTTCTGCCAGTTCTATACCTATGAGTCCCCCACCTACAATTACTGCACGCTTGCAAACGGTGTTGTTAGGTGCATTTTTTTCCAACAAATCTAAATCCTGCTTGGAATACAGTCCCTGAACCCCGTCCAAATCCTGTCCGGGCCAATTGAATGTATTGGGTTTTGACCCCGTTGCAATAATCAATTTACTGTAGGAGACAGGTTGTCCAAATTTTAAAAGCAGTTTCTTCTCCTGATGATCTACACAGGTAACATAATCCTGTATCAAATCAATGCGGTTTTTTTTCCAAAACCAATTCTCATAGGGTTGGGTATGCTCAAACTTCATATGCCCCATATACACATACATTAGGGCGGTACGAGAAAAAAAATAAGGTGTTTCAGCAGATATAACAGTAATCTTTTTATCCGAATTCTTCCGAATATGACGTGCAGCAGTAATTCCCGCTATTCCGTTTCCAATAATTACAATGTGTTCCATAAAAATGCTGAATTCTTAGTGCCTAGGTCGTCAATAAAGATAAGAACTTAATTCTGCCTTCTAATTTAGATTAGGTTTAAATATCCCGTTTTAGAAATTAGTTGAAAAAGAGTATATTGGATTGCTAATTAATCCTTCCATGAAACCATTAGGAATCATTTTATTATGTCTTTTTCAGCACTCCTGCTCAGGGTTGATACAAGAAAAATTTAATGGGGTTAGTTTTGTTGCCTCTAGGGAAAATGCAGCTCAGGAACATGTTGAAGAATTAGTAAGGTTGAATGCCAATTATGCCTCTGTTATGCCTTTTGGTTTCATAAGAGAAATGAATACCCCTGAAATTGCTTTTAACACAGAAAGACAATGGTTTGGGGAAACCAGACAAGGCGCTAAGCAGTATATTGAACTATTAAACAAAAATAATATTCAAGTGATGCTTAAACCGCAACTATGGATCTGGAGGGGGGAATTTACAGGGAATCTAAAAATGAATTCAGAAGACGAATGGCAGGCTTTGGAAGAGGCTTATGAGGCCTTTATTTTGAACAATGCCGAACTTGCAGCCGAAACTAAAGTGCCTCTGTTCTGCATAGGTACAGAGTTAGAACAATTTGTACACCACCGACCCGAGTATTGGAAAAATCTCATTCGAAAAATAAAAAAGATTTATAAAGGAAAGCTTACCTATGCAGCCAATTGGGACGAATATCCTAAGACTTCCTTTTGGCAAGATCTGGATTATATAGGAATTGATGCTTACTTTCCACTTTCAAAGGAAAAAACACCTACAGTGGAACAACTTCGTTCCGGGTGGCAAAAACACAAACAGAAGATAGCTGCCTTTTCTGAGTCAGCGAAAAAGCCAATACTATTTACCGAGTTCGGATATCGAAGTGCCAATTTCACCGGCTTAAAACCTTGGGAGGAAGATCGAAACGACACCATAGTAAATCTGGAAGCCCAAACCAACGCCACCCGAGCGATTATGGAGGAGTTCTGGAAAGAAGATTGGTTTGCCGGAGGGTTTGTATGGAAATGGTTTATTCACCATAAGGAGTCTGGTGGCCCTACGGACAATCGTTTTACGCCTCAAAATAAACCTGCAGAAAAGGTGCTAAGAACGTTTTATCAACATTATTAACACTAGTTTAAAACTAGTATCATTTGTTTTTTGGCGGTATTTTTGATAACCTTTGTCAAAAAAGAGATCAAATAGTGTCATTTCAGAAAGTTTTACTTCTAAATATTCTGCTTCTTTGGTGTTTTGGAACCCTCCATGCGCAGGACACCCTGCGCACTATTGTGGCAGAAAAAGGGGATGGCATTTATTCATTATTGAGGAAATATGGATTAAATCCCGCGCTTCATTACAATGATTTTATTGCGCTTAATAGTGACAAATTAGCAGATAACAGCGCGCTTTTGGAGGGAAGGAAATACTTGATGCCACACTCGGAGGAGGTTAAACTGGTTGATTCTCTCGAAAAGCAATCTGCCAAGATTCAACCTGTAAAAGGTACGGAGTACGCCATATTTGGAAAGAAACACGCAATGGTATTATCTGTCAGCGATCGTCTAAAAGATAATGTTTATTATCTAATTTCTGGGCATGGGGGCCCCGATCCGGGCGCCATTGCTGAATATGCCGGTAAAATCATTGCAGAGGACGAATACGCCTATGATATAACCTTACGTCTGGCCCGAGAACTGCTCTCCCATGGTGCCAAAGTATTTATCATAATTCAAGATCCTGATGATGGAATTCGGGATGAGCGAATTCTGGAAATAGATCGGGATGAGGTAGCATATCCCAATCTGGAAATTCCCTTAAATCAATTGGCACGATTAAAGCAACGCACAGATATTGTAAATAATTTGTATTTAGAACATAAAGGGAAATACCAAAGACTAATAATTACACATGTTGATAGCAGGAGTATTGGACAGAATATCGATGTTTTCTTTTATCATCATGAAAAGAGCAAAAATGGAAAAAAGCTATCAGAAAATATACATAAGACTTTTCAGGAGAAATATAAGATACATCAGCCAAACCGGAAATACGAAGGTACTTTTTCTGACAGAACGGGTCTCTACATGGTAAGGAATACTATTCCAGCTATGACTTATATTGAGATTGGAAATATTAAGAATACTAAAGATCAAAAGCGCATTTTAGATCCTGTAAACAGGCAGGCATTGGCCAAGTGGATTAGCGAAGGGGTGCTCCGGGATTATGAAGAAAAGTAAATAGTTAGTTAAAACGCTATATTTCTTTTGTAATACTGATATAGTTGTTCCGGCCCGGCTCCCATGTAATTCTTTAAGTGAATTACTCCAAAATGATATTGCAACTTTATAATTCCATATTTTTCATAACGTCTTGCTGAAGTCTTTACATGTCGGGACAAGATTTTAAAGTTTGTCATTGTATATAACCTTCCAATAAATTCATTGTCTTCGTAAACAGCATATTTTTCATTAAATCCGCCTGCTTTTTCAAATAAATCCTTTTCAATAAACAAGGATTGATCCCCGCCACGAAAAAACTTGTGGTTTATACGAGTGAACCATGCAAAGAAACCCAGAATAAGATTATTTGAGTCAAATTTCATTTGAAAGCAGCCCACCTGATAATTCTTTCGAACTGCATCCAGAATGGTTTGATCAAAATATTGAGGAGGCAAGGTATCGACATGTAAAAAATAGAGAATTGTACCGGTAGCGTATCGTGCTCCAGTATTCATTTGCTTTGCACGTCCTTTTTCAGAGTGAATGACTACTACCTCTAAATCGGAAGCAATCTCAGCAGTGCTATCTGTACTTCCTCCATCTACAATAATAATTTCTTTGATATTGTCTACGATACTATTCTCTTTTAAGAATTTGAGAAAGTTCGCGATAAGCGCTGCTTCGTTCAGCACGGGAACAATAATACTTATGGTGGGGCACTTATTTGGACTCATTTAAACTCCAATCATAAGAGATATACCTTATTTTTTCTATATTATGGAATGGTTCTTTTGCAAATTGGTTTAGATAAGACACCAAGGGCCCGTCTACCGTAAAATCCTTTTTAAACCAATTAAAAATTTGCGACACCTCTGCCTTATTTTTGGAAATACGATTCCGTTTGGGATCGTTAATGAAATTTATGGCAGCCTCTTGCAATTGTTTTTCCAGTTGGTCTGCTGTAAAGGCCTCGTTCAATAATTTAGGGCAGGAATATGAGGCGCAATTAATAGCAAAATGAATTCTGGGTTCCTTCATTTTTCGCAAAATCTCGTGCTCAATATCACCGAGCGATACATATACATCTTCCAAAACAATGATTTTTTGATCCCATGGATTTTTTATATCCTTAATGCTTTTTAGAGGATAGTTTTCTACAATGAGCTTTACTGTCCAGGCATTATATAAGTTTATGTAATAGGCCAGTTGTTCGTCTTTAGCGGCTATTTTTGAAGGTATATTTTGTGCCAAATAGTTGAGGTAATTCTCCAATTGCTCAATATCCTTGGCAAAATTCTTATAATTTACATTCCCATCAGTATCTACATGTTTTTTTAATAACTTATCCCAAGACGAATGGTCTAGCGATTCCTGAATAATACCGTTCCCATAAGGTATGCGTTCTGTAACGGGAGATCCGCAAGAAAATAGAAAGGAAACGAATAGCGATGCGAATTTGAACATAATCATGAGCTATGAATGAATTATTCCATTAGTTCAACATTTGAATAAAAACTTACATCAATGTTTGATATTTTCCAAGTGATACCAATTTGTGAAAAGCTTTTCCAATTAAATACGTTTTAGTAATTCTTTAAAGAGCTGCACCATTTTGGGTTCGGTCTTTTCTGCAATTTCAATAATCTCAGAAATGTTGACTGGTTGCAAATGATCCGGATCACATTCGTCTGTCAAGACCGAAATGGCTATAACAGGCAACCGTAAATGATTGGCAACAATAACCTCAGGTACGGTGCTCATCCCAACGGCATCGGCACCCATTAGCTTCAACATTCTATATTCTGCTTTGGTTTCCAATTGTGGTCCTACCACAGAAACATAAACTCCTTTTTGTAAAGTAATATCCTCTTTTTTGGCAATTTCAATAATTTTAATGCTCATATCTACATCGTATGGCGCACTCATATCTACAAAGCGATCACCAAATTCCGCCACAGTTTTAAAAGCTAAAGGAGAACTTCCCTGCATGTTAATATGATCATCTATCAGCATAATATCTCCTTTCTTAAAATTGGGATTAATAGCCCCGGCTGCATTAGAGATAAGTAGCTTTTTAATCCCCAATTGGTGCATTACACGTATCGGATAGGTAACATCGAACAAATCATAACCCTCATAAAAATGGAAGCGTCCCTGCATTACCACCACTTTTTTGCCTTCAAAGGTGCCATAGATTAACTTTCCGGAGTGAAACTCCACGGTAGCCAAAGGAAAAAAGGGAATATGATTATAATGCGCCTCAATACGGTCTTCAATTTCATCGGCTAGTTTACCTAAACCGGTTCCCAAAACAATGCCTATCTCCGGGGCATCAAAACCTTTGTTCTTTAAATACGCTGTAGATTCTGCCAGTTGTTTGCCGATCATAATTATTTTCTATTTAAAAAGGGTTGAAATACTTCCATATCTTTTATGTCCTCAAATATATCGATATCGTTCTTTGCTTTTAATAAGCCAACAGTTTCATTCTTAAGATCATCCAAGGATGCCTTTAGCACGTTCTCTGTACCCCATAATTTATTCTCGAAGAGTTTTGTATTCATCTGTTTCATTCCCAGTAAGTAATATCCTCCATCCAATGCCGGACCCAGAACATAATCCAAATGGTCAAGTTCTTCAAAGGCAAGCTCTAAATCGGCTTGCTCCAAATCATACAAGTCACTTCCTATAATGACTATTTTTTGGAAGCCCTCTTTAAATCCTGCTGCGAAAGCATGCGCCATACGTTCGCCCAAATCATTTCCTGTTTGTAGCTTCTTTTCATAAATAGTTGAATCCCAAATGTCATTCTCCCAAATGGTATCCGAATAGTATACCTGTTTTTTCACCATTAAACCTTGGGTGACCCAAACTGTATGGGCTAACAGAAAGTTATAAATATCCAACGCTGCCATATCGCCAATGGTCGCTGCCAAGCGGGTTTTACATTTTCCCAATTCCGGATTTCGGGTAAAGATTAGGAGTAGATTTTTATATTTTGGTTTCAAAAAAGTTGTTGTTATAAAGACTAATATACTTTTTCGCCATTAGTCAGCAATTTACCCCATTGCTTATCAAAAGCATGTACTTTATTAGTTTCTTGTTGCTGATTATCGTAAACGGGGTAACCCTGATTTTTCTAATCAAAAATACCACCATATAGATTGCTGACATTGGTGTATCCCACTGCTATTAGCTTTTCGCCGATATCTTCGGAACGCACCCCAATAGAACAGTAGACCACTATAGGGGTATTTTTATCCTTTATGGTTTCAAGAATACAATGGATATTAAAGGTATTATACCCTACCCAGATAGCGTTTTTAAGATGACTTATATTATATTCTTCTTCATTTCGGGTATCTAAAAGCACCGGATTATTAGCTGTTACCAAATCTATAGTTGTAATGTAGGGGACCGTTTGGGAGTTATATTTTTGTAAAGCCTTATTAATTTCGCTCTGGGAAAACTCTATTCCCGCAGAGAAAAGAGCGAAAAAAAATAGCAAAGAAATTTTCATTTGAAAGGTAATTTAAGCTGTATCAAAGATACGGTTTTACAAGTAACCCCTTTGACTTACGAAAAGAAGTAATCAGCAGCGTTAATTTAAAATTAAAAAGGTATTTTTAAAGAAATAAACAAAGCCATGTTAAAATCTCACTTCCTTTTCATAAGCTTAATTTTTCTCTTGATTATGAGTTCTTGTAAGCAAAATAGTAATCAAGTGGAAACTGAAAATACAGAAGAATCGGCGATGACCTATCAAGAACCTTACAGACCACAATTTCACTTTTCACCGGAGGAGAAATGGATGAACGATCCCAATGGATTGTTGTATAACGACGGTATTTATCATCTTTTTTATCAGTACTATCCGGAAGATATTGTTTGGGGACCCATGCATTGGGGACATGCTACCAGTTCAGATATGATACATTGGGAACACAAACCCATTGCCTTATTCCCCGATGAACACGGCTTGATTTTTTCAGGAAGTGCTGTGCTCGATAGTGAGAACACCTCTGGTTTTGGTGGTATCGAAAACCCGGCCATAGTTGCCATTTATACGTACCATAGTTTGGAAAAGGAAAAGGCAGGCGGGAGCGATTATCAAACACAAGGCATAGCATATAGCCTGGACAACGGAAATACTTGGGTTAAATATGAAGGGAATCCGGTGATAGGGAATACAACTATTAAGGATTTTAGGGATCCAAAGGTATTTTGGAATGATAAAACGAATACATGGACTATGCTTTTGGTGGCCGGAGACCATCTACAAATATGGGAAGCCGATAATTTAAAAGATTGGAGAAAAGTAAGTGAATTTGGCAAAAACCAGGGTGCTCATGGCGGAGTTTGGGAATGTCCGGATTTATTTCCTTTAAAGGTAGAAGGCAGTGATGAAGAAAAATGGGTGCTGCTAATCAGTATTAATCCGGGTGCACCCAATGGAGGGAGTGGTACCCAATATTTTATTGGTGATTTCGATGGGAAAACATTTACCTCAGACCAAACCGAAAACCGCTGGATTGATTGGGGCACCGATAATTATGCAGGTGTTACTTATAACAATACGCCCAATGACGAGCGTATTTTTATCGGATGGATGAGTAATTGGGAATACGCCCGGGATACGCCAACGGAAGTATGGCGTAGTGCCATGACGTTACCGAGAACGCTTTCTTTAAAAAAAATTGGAGAAACCTATGAATTACTGGACTATCCGCTCGAAGCTTTTCAAACTATTGTAAATCCCATCATAAATAAGGACATTAAGGTAGCAGCTGCACAGCAAGAATCCATCCCTTTTACAAACTATAATCAGGCTGATGTTCGTTTCACCACGGAGGCAACCCAATTCCAACTCACTTTTAAGAATAAAGAAGGGGAAGCCCTGCTATTGATTATGGATGGGGATAAAAAACTAGTTACACTAGATCGGTCCAAATCAGGTAAAGTAGATTTTCAGGAGAATTTTGCTAAAAATGCGCAACTCATGCCCATTCCCAATCTGCCGGAAGGGGAGTTTGAGGTCCGCATTATCATGGACTGGTCATCTATAGAAATCTTTATCAATGGCGGACAATATGTAATGACGGCACAACTGTTTCCGAACGAAACCTACACCGATTTAACGATCGAGAATATTGGAAGTACTGAATTGTTGTTTCGGGATTTAGAAGTGAGTCAGGTAAATGGGGTTTGGTAGGATCATTTTATAACTAATAGGAAAAAAGAATGCAGAAGTTAATAAGCTATATGAGCAAAACAGTTTTATTATTAACTTTTGTTTTGACTTTCTCTTGTAATTCTCAAGTAATTTCAACCAAAGAGTTGAAGGGCAACTGGTATCTTTTAGCTAATTCTGAAATTCATAATGCAACTTATACCGAAATTTTTATCGATGACAATTACATTTATTATTTTACGGATAGATTTGGATTAAAACCGAAAAGCAAATATGAAATTAGAAATAACGTACTATTTCAGTCAGGATTTGATTCGAAAATAGAGATGTATGGAGAATTGTCTTTGGGGGATAGTATATTTTTAATCAAATCAGATGAAAGTAAAGCAGTTTTAAAAAAAATTGCTGACAGCATAAATTTAGAAGGGTATATTAAAAATAAAGTCAATGAAGATATTTTTAAGAGATCCTTTATGAAGCGCCTTGAAAAGTGGAAAGAATAAACTTCACTTTGCAAAATCTGCTCCCAGATCGAAAATTAGGAGATATAAAGAATTACTCATAGGCAACATTACTAAGATTTCCTACACGCAACCAAAATCATTAAGAGTCATCTAATAATATCTGTATTAATATTTTATATCATAAATACTTGAAAAAGTAATCCAATAGATATTGCAAAAGCATAAACTCTTTTAATACAGATTAGTAATCTGATGTACTATGATAGATAAAATTTTTCCAATATTGATTATTATTCTAATTGGTATTACAATTACGTCTTGTGATAAGAATGAAGAAATTCAAATTAAAGACCTATCTGGGAACTGGATTTGGACTTCTTCTTGCGGAGGTTTTAGTGGGCTATGTCATTATCCAAACAAAGAGAACTTTAAATCAATTGAGATTACTAATGAAAAAATCATAGAAAAAATCAACGGAGTTATTATGCTTGATGAATTTTATGAAATTACAAACACGTCTGATACAAATAATCCCTATGAAAAAAATTACGAATTGACATTTGGAGATGACAGAACAAGGAATATGACGCTTTTTCAGAACCAAAATAAGTTGGCGATATTTAATGAGTCTGGAATTGGATTT
>JBGTEN010000182.1:0-5352 GCA_041747755.1 Arenibacter sp.
TTACAGGATGGATTCAATAGTTGAGGAATACATTGGCGAAAATACCGGGGCTGTTGCACCTCACACAGGTCAACCAGCATTTACAGTTCCCATGGGTTTTATGCAAGATAACTTGCCGACAGGAGTGGAATTCCTTGGACGGATGTATTCAGAACCGATATTAGTAAAACTTGCTTACTCTTATGAACAAGGAACAAAGCATAGAAGAAACCCAAATTTAGAAAAGGCTATAACAAAAGATAAAATGCATTAAAACACATTTTATCAAGTCGTTGAGTGCAACTAAAAAAATAAACAGATGAAAAAAGAACTAATAATCTTAATTGCAATTGTTTTTCTTTTTCCGAATATCTCGTTTTGTCAGACGAGTGGAAATTATGAAATAGTTGAATACAAAGAGATTTCTTACATGCCTAAGAATGTAGATACACTTCAAAGATTAAACTTGGTGATACCAACTAAGAATGGTAAAATTCCGCTTTTAATATGGATTGGAGGCGGAGCATGGTCTTACGGTGACAAGAATCAAGAAATGGATTTGGCAAAAAAGTTTGCTACTCAAGGAATAGCTGTCGCATGTATCGGACATAGATTAAGTCCAGCTATATGGCGAGACTCAACTTTGAATAAAGGTATTCAACACCCAAAACATATTCAGGATGTGGCATCTTCAGTAAAATGGTTGTATGAAAATTCTGATAAATATGGATATGACAAAGACCGATTTTTTATTGGTGGATATTCTTCGGGTGCACATTTATCCGCATTATTAAGTTTAGATAGTTCATATTTAAATGAAGTTGGACTTTCTCATAGAATATTTAAAGGAATAATTCCAATTTCAGGTACTTACGACATTGTTGACTACTATAGTGTGCTCTTAAATAGTGGCAGACCCGAACTTGCTGAGATGCATGTGGAAGCGGTTTTTGGCAAAGGAACAGAAAAATTTAGACAAGCATCACCCGTAACATATCTTCATACCTTGTCAATACCCTTATTACTGATTAGTGACAATAATATGTATAACTACTCAAAACTCTTTGAAGAGAAAGTTCGGATGACAGAATATAGAAATATGCAAGTTATATATTCTTACGACTTATCGCATGGAGGCCTTTGGAGAAACTTATCTTTTGATGAACACAGTATTTACAGAGAAATCATCATAAATTTTATCGAAACTAACTCTGAAATGGGATAGCAGCACACAAGATTGGCGATACGTAATGCAGGCAAAAGTGCTGATATGAAAGTAATTACACCAAATAAACTAATTGCTATTCGGACAAGTAAGTGCCTTGAAATCCTGCACAAGCCAAAACCGTTATGCTTCATTCCGATAGCTATCAAGATAAACCGCTAACCAATGATAAAATTCTTTAGAAAAATTCGCCAAAATTTACTTTCAGAAGGTAAAACCGGCAAGTACTTTAAATACGCCATTGGTGAAATTATTCTTGTGGTTATTGGTATTTTAATTGCTTTATCGATTAATAATTGGAACAACAACATTAAAGACAAGAGATAAGAGAAACAATACATATCAGGCCTTATTGATGACACTTCAAGCAGACTCGATTGCAATTTCTCTAATGAAGGTTTCTTCAGATGAACAAGTGAGAAGAAAGAAGAGATTAGTAGAATATTTTGAAGGCAAAACATTTTCTAATGATTCTATTACCCATTTTTTTGTTATACAATGGACAATTTACTTTGAGTTCAACCCAATCACTATAACAGTAGATGAATTGAAAAGTACTGGGAGATTCGGTATTATTCAAAATGTCGATATTAGAAAACAAATAATTAGTACATACAATACATACACAATCTTCACAGATAATTTTCAACCTTATTACGAGCGCAATAGAGAAGAACTAAGAAAACTTACTTTAAAAATTCCCGGAGTAATAGATTACGAAATATTAAGAAACAAAACCAAACCGAACATAATTGATGCTCTAAATGATGATGAGCTTAAAAATCGAATTTTGGCGAATTATGCAATTAGATTAAATATTGAAATAGGAAATTTACAAAACGAAAACCAGCTCTTACTTAAACAACTGAAAAATTATCTATTTGAGCTTTAGAATAATTGAAAAAGAATAAGGAAAGGAAACAAAAATGATTAGGCTTGATTACAACAAACCGCTAACCAATGATAAAATTCTTTAGAATAATTAGACAAAACTTACTCTTAGAAGGGAAAACAGGCCGGTATTTGAAATATGCCATTGGAGAAATTGTGCTCGTGGTTATTGGTATTTTGATTGCGCTACAGATTAATAATTGGAATGAAGATAGAATTAAAGAAAAACGAATAGTTGGATACATAAAAAGCATGATTGAAGATATTGAATCCGACTTAATATATTTTGATCAAGACATAAGAAATTTCGAACAAAAAATAAAGGAATGTGAATATCTTATCACCAGCGAGGGCTATAAACAATTAGAAGTGGATTCTATCGCTAAATTAGTTAGACCTTTATACCTCATTAATAGAACGACAAGCCAAACTTATGAAAAACTAAAAAACGAGGGGTTTATTGAATCATTAGGTTCTAACGGTACCAACAAAGCTGTAAATGACTATTACAATACACAAATTATTCACTATCAGGGATTGATCATGGAAGATAAAGAGGAATCACTTAAAAGTTTTGATTACTGGTACTATAACAGTACTTATGAGGCAAGCACATATGGAAATGATAACACTAGTACCAAACCCTTTTTAACCAGTGCTTCAAGCAGAAAAACACAGATAATTAAGCTTATAGAGTCTATTGAAGGGAGGAATCATATACGAGGTAACTTAATTAGGAAGACTAAATGCCTACGGAGTGCAAAGCTTATTCAACAAAAGGCAATTGCACTCAAAAAAATGCTTAATCAAGAATTAGAAACACGGTAACCAATGATAAAATTCTTTAGAAAAATTAGACAAAACTTACTCTTAGAAGGGAAAACAGGCCGGTATTTGAAATATGCCATTGGAGAAATTGTGCTCGTGGTTATTGGGATTTTGATTGCATTATCAATTAATAATTGGAATGAATACCGAAAAGAAAACAATTTTGAACAAAAAATTCTCAGAGAGTTAAAATCAGATTTTGTATATAACGAAAGTGAATTAAATAGCAACATCATTAAATCTTCTAAACTGGCTTCCAATTGCGATAGTCTACTGGCTCTTTTCAATTTGCCCAAAGATGAAGTAAATCCAATAGATTTTTTTAAGTATACGCGAAGTTCAGGAGGCTATTCTACTTTTAGTCCTTCCAATGGCGCATTAAATGCGCTTTTAAGTTCTGGAAATCTGTACATCATTAAGAATGATTCATTGCGTATGTACCTGTCTAGATGGTCAGGGATGTTAGAAGACGCGAGAGAGGATGAAATACGACTTATAGAGTTTGGAGATACTCATATGGATCCATTTAGATTGGAGTATTCAAATATAAGACCTGATTCTGTTTATGTTGACCCGGCTCTTCTTGAAAGTATCAAATTCCGGAATATCGTCAGAAATATACGAGGAGGAGCAAATTATAATGTTGAAAATTATGAAATCCTGAGTTTGGAAATAGCCAAAATATTAGAAGAAATCAATCGGGAATTAAATCCTGAACAAGAATAGCGAAAGCACAACAAAATGTAAATGTAATAGCGGCTTAGGTGTTTGAAAGTGTGCAGGTGTTTATATAGATTTGAAAGTAGGCAACGGTGGTAGTGATCAAGTTTTGGCCGCTACTACATTTACATAGCCGTGTGTGTCTCAATTTGGTTATGTTACCAATATTTGGTATTTTTGATTAAATTTATCATAAAATGGGGAAAAACACATCAATATCAATCGGAAATCATTTTGAGGAATTTATTAATGACGAAGTAAAATCTGGCAGATATAGTTCTGTCAGCGAAGTAATTCGTTCAGCTCTGAGATTATTAGAACGTGAAGAAAAAAAAGAAAGAGAACTGATTAAAGCTCTTAAAATAGGTGAACAAAGTGGATTTGTTGAAAATTTTGACCCTAAACAAAATCTGACTGAATTACATCGCAAACATTTATGAGTAAAAATAAATATCGAATCAGTAAACAAGCGATTAATGACATAAACGATATTTGGATTTATACTTTTCATAAATGGTCAAAAGAACAAGCGGACAGATATTACGACTTGATAATTGGAGAGATTGAATTTATTGCGGACAATTTTCAGACTGGAAAATCCGCAGAACAAACCCGAAAAGACTATCGAGTAACTAAAATCAAATCTCACCTAATTTTCTATAGAAAAGTTGAAAATGAACTTGTGGAAATCGTTAGAATTGTACATCAGAGAATGGATACGAAAAAGCGACTAAAATAAAAATGGCACACACCACCGATAGCCGTTGCGCAAGCCAATAAAGAGTCAAAAAATCAATTTATATATCGCTCTTTAAGGGGCTTTTTTGTTTCTCGGTCAATTATTCAAGGGCATATTTTTTATGCTTTGCGGAGGATTCCAGAAAGTGACCTGTACTGAATAAAATAATTTTCTCTTTCCAAATCCAAAAAACTAAGTATATTTGTATCTAATTGGATACAATTTTAGATGATAATTATTGAAAAAACATCTGAATTTGATAAGTGGATTAGAAAGCTAAAAGATATACGGGCAAAATCTAAAATACTTTTCCGAATTCAAAAACTTGAAACGGATGAACATTTCGGAGATTGTAAACCTGTCGGTGATGGGATAAGCGAAATGAGAATTAATTATGCTAAAGGCTACCGAGTATATTTTAAAGAAAAGGACAACAAAATCGTAATTCTTTTAATTGGTGGAGATAAATCAACTCAACAAAAGGATATCGAGGTAGCGAAAAAAATCTGGAACAGAATAAAAATTGATTGATATGGAAACCACAAAATTTGACATAGCCCACTATTTGGACAGCGAAGAAATGATTGCTGAATATTTGAATACAGTGCTCGAAGATGGAGACAGTTCTGATTTAATAGTAGCAATCGGACATATTGCAAAGTCAATCGGAATGACTAAAATTGCGGAGAAAACAGGAATGAGCAGACCAAGTCTTTACAAAGCATTATCAGACGGAGCAAAACCACAATTTGGAACAATAATGAAAGTTTTGAAAGCTATTGGCGGACAAATCAACGTGAAACCAATGTCAGCGTAAAAAATACGGCACCACAATAACTAAGTATTCGGCCCGCCGATAGGCCAGGGCTGAATATCTTGTTGACGGATCCGGTCTTAGTCTATGGGGAAAGCCTTCTTTTTGGTGTTTGTCCTGGAGTTTTATTTTGGCCGACTTGCTGTGGTTTTGTGC
>JBGTEN010000183.1:0-17635 GCA_041747755.1 Arenibacter sp.
AAAAAAATTCAACTTAATGAAGGGCGTTATTCCGTACATCCGGATAAACTTTTGGAAGAGGCTACAACACCTCATTTGATATTTATTCCCGCCCTGTTCGGAGATATGGAACGCGCCATAGCGTTAAACAAAACAATGCTACCCTGGATTGTGGAGCAATACCAAAAGGGAGCAGAAATTGCTTCCTTATGTGTAGGTGCTTTTTTGTTGGCAGCGACCGGATTACTAAACGGTAAAAAATGTTCAACACATTGGAGTTATGAAGCAGAGTTTAAACAACTGTTTCCTGAAGTTGAGGTGCAATCCGGAAGTATTGTAACTGAAGAAGCGGGTATTTATTCCAGCGGAGGCGCCAATTCTTATTGGAATTTACTGTTGCATTTGGTTGAAAAGTATACGGATAGACAAACAGCTATTTTGGCCGCCAAATATTTTGCTATAGACATCAGCAGAAACAGTCAGTCCGTATTTGCCATGTTTAAAGCGCAAAAAAGCCATCAGGATGAGGCGATAAAGAAAGCACAGGAAATTATAGAGGAACGTATAGAAGATAAACTAACCGTGGATGAGCTGGCAGAAAAAGTGGCGGTAGGTCGGCGCAGTTTTGAACGACGCTTTAAGGAAGCTACCAGCAACTCTGTACTTGCTTACATTCAGCGGGTAAAGATTGAAGCAGCCAAGCGCAGTCTTGAAAACAGTAGAAAAAATGTGAATGAGGTGATGTTTGATGTAGGTTATACCGATACCAAAGCATTTCGGAACACCTTTAAAAAAATTACCGGCCTTTCCCCGGTGGAATATCGAAATAGGTACAGTAAACCGGCAATCTCAAAAACAAGTTTGTAAAAGGCAATGGAAAGCTTAAATCGATTTGATCGTATTGTTGCCATTTTTACCCATTTGCAGTCGGGTCGTGTTATCAGGGCTCAAGACCTTTCTGAACGGTTTAATGTGAGTTTGCGTACCATTTACAGAGACATAAGAACGCTGGAAGCGTCTGGCGTACCTATTTCGGGCGAGGCCGGAGTAGGATATTCCATTATGGAGGGCTACCGCTTACCTCCGGTGATGTTTACCCTGGAAGAAGCCACCAGTTTTGTAACCGCGGAAAAATTGATGCAAAACTTTACCGACAAGAAACTAGGCGGCCATTTTGAGACCGCTATGTACAAAGTAAAGTCGTTGTTACGAGGTAAATCGAAAGATCAAATAAATGCTTTACAATTTAAAATATGGATTAATCCTGCTCAGGACCTTTTTAATGAAAATCTTCCCGATGCATTAGAGATTGTAATGGAAAGTATGGCGGAGAAGCAACAGGTAAAACTACACTACCGTGCCTTTATTGCTGATGAAGTTACGGAGCGAAGTATTGAACCGGTTGCCTTATATCATGAAAATAACTACTGGTATATTAAAGCATGGTGCCACTTGCGGTTAGATTACAGGCAATTCCGAACCGATAGAATGATACAAATTAGCCGGACCTCGTTACCCTTTACCCAAGACCATGCCCAACAGGAACAGAAAGTGGAACATGAAGATTGGGGAGCGCTCACCAAAGTGGTGATTCGTATGCCTAAAGACAAAGTACGCTTTATACAGAACAGTAGAAAATACTATGGTTTTGAATCCGAGAAAGTAAAAGGAGAACAGGTAGAAATGACCTTTATGACGCACGATTTGAAACTGGGTATAGCCAGATGGTTTATGATGTTTGGTGATTGTGCTGAAATTTTGGAGCCTGAAATTTTAAAAGAGCACGTAAGGGAAATTGCAAATCTGCTTCAAAAAAATCTTCAAGAGTAAACAAAGTGGTTACGCTTTCCACACAATCATATCTTCCAGTTCTTCACAAAAAAATTGAAACTTTTCCAGTACCGGAATAACATCCCATACCTCTAATGAAACCGATTCGATTCGGAGGATATTGTCGCAATCCTCCAAATCAAAATTCCAGTTTCCATTACCGTGGGTCAGTGTATTTAGATGCGGTGTAAGCAGCGCTACTTCGTAATCTTTTGTCACTGAGGTTTTAAATACGAGTACCATACCTTGAATATCAAAACTTTATCTTATCGTTCCCAGAAAAACGGCGGTTCTATTCCCAAAGCCCGGAGATAAACGAAAGCTTGACCGCGATGATGAATCTCATTATCGATAAAATAGAAAATGGAAGACCAAACGGTTCCGGGATACTGTCCAAAGGTAATGATGTCCTCTCTAAAGCGATGATCTTCAATTTGTCCCCAAAAGTCATTTATGCCCGTTGTAGCTTCATCCCAAAGTTCCAGTACACGGTTCTTATCTCCTTTAAAATCGATATGATGAACTTGTTCCTCGGATGTATTGGTAACAATCTGTCTAAGTCCCGGAACGGCAATGGAGAGCAATTCTTCAATTAGTTGAGAAGCGGTACGCATTCCCCCAAGAGAAAATTCAAAAAACTCTTTTTCGGGAAAAACTTCTATTAATTTTCGGGTGACTTTTCGATGTCCCTGCCAATGTTCAAGAAGTTCTGAGGCCGTAACAATTGGTGTTGTGTTTTGACGTGTTTTTGTTGTTTCCATATCTGTATTTTAGGTTGTTAATTTCTAATACTACAAATTTAGGAACGCAAGGTGACAACAGTTTGTCAGTAGCTTTTTCCGAAAGTAAAAAATTTTTAAAAAAGGATAAAACTTAGTATTTAGTTGGGTTAAGAATTCATGACAAGCTCGTTTGTGGGTACTATTTCTTAATAAAATCCCCATTGCTTACAAACGCAATTTTCTTACTGTCCGGAGACCAACTTGGCACATTGATAGTGCCTTGACCACCATATAAATAAGCAATAGTCTTAATCTCACCTCCTTCAACTGGCATTAAGCGTAAATATACACGTTCGTAAAAAGGATGTTTATCTGCTTCTACTTCCTTGGGAAAGGAGACAAAAACCAGCCATTTGTTGTCGGGAGATACATGGGGAAACCAGTCGTTTAATTCATCAAAAGTAAGCTGTATCGGATTTTTTCCATTAGCATCCATACGCCAAAGTTGCATGGTTCCTGTTCGGGTGGAGTTAAAGTAAATGTATTTTCCGTCCGGTGAATATTCTGAGCCGTCATCAAGTCCGGGAGTATTCGTCAGTTTAATCTCTTTACCTCCATCAACGGGAATTCTGTAAATATTATACACCTTGTCTCGCTCTGAGGTATATATAAGATACTTATTGTCCGGAGACCATCCGTGCAAATAGGAGGGACCTTTTTCAGTCACTTTTTTGGGAACCCCGCCGGTAATGGGCAAGGTGTAAATTATGGATTTGCCTTCTGCTTCTTCTGCATGATGGCTTATTCCCATATATTTTCCGTCAAAAGATAGCACATGGTCATTGTTATTTCTAATGGCAAAATCAGTATTTAATTCACTGGAGGTATTGGTTTCCAGATCAAAATTATACAACTTGCCATCTGCGTTATAAATCAACGTTTTACCATCCGGAGTCCAGTTGGGTGCCTGCCACGATCCGGGAGCACTTGCCAAAACTTTTCGATGACCACCCTCAATATCCATTACTTCCAGAAGGCTTCCCAAATAGGATCTGTACTGTACCAAATCTTTTGACACCGTGTTGTAAATACGTACATTGTCAAATACAGCTTCTTCTGTAAAGGCATCGTTATGGGAACAAACAAAAATTCCGGCAGTTAGCATAGTCCCTAAATCCAATTCAGCAATTTCTGCCGTTTGATAGTTTTCTCCAAAAGCTGCTACCGACATAGTATAAGTGTTCCCTTTTTTTTCCAATTGCAGTACATTAGCGGTAGTAGTATTGAATTTAATTTCTTCTACCTCTGCCCCTGGTTTTTTTCTATATTGAAGCGATGTTAATCCATCACCATGAACAGTACAGGCAACCATAGCAGCATCTGGCGCATTGGAACTACGAATCATTAAACCTGTTTTTCTATGCGGATCATTACCAGCTCCGATGAAGGTAAATCGACCCTGAAGAATAAAATCGCCCTCCATGGTTTTGTTTAGAAAAGTAAAACTATCCGTACCAAACCAAATGTTGGAACCCGATCCCGAAAGTATGTATTTTTGATCCGGTTCCTGATAACTAACAGTACCGGGAATTGCCGGACTTCCAATGTCTGTGAGCGAGTTGAAAACACCAATTTTACTAATCTCGGATTGGGCAAATAGGGTAGTACTTAACATGGAAAAAATAAGACTGTATGCGATAGTTTTCATGGGATGGGATAGGCAGTTAGGTTTGTTTGTTTGTTGGTAGTAAGATAGTGGAAAAAATGTAGATTTTAACCCTTGAACATCAATTGTTTCAATGGAAGGTGTTTTGAACAAGAATTAGTAAAAAACAATTACCTATACCAAGATTTGTCAGAATTTTTCGAGTTAAACAGACTACTTTAAAAACTATTCGGTAATACCCAAGCCTGTTGCTGCCCAATAGATACCACCGTAAATATGAGCTAAGAACGTAGGGTCTTTAAAGGATTCCGGCATATGACCCAATGCCGTGTAGAACGATCTTCCTCCTTCAAACTCCTGATACCAGGCAATAGGATGATTAACACCCATCGCAGTTACCCGATCGTCTCCCCAGGTTTTATCCGGGTCATACGTTTTTTCATCAACGTTGAGAAGCACCTTTTGATTGTTTGTTAAAGCCTTACCAAAGGAATACATTTCATCTGTCCAAACCCAGTGATTTGGAAGGTGCATAGTAGCAGGATGTGTTTTGTCTGTAACTTGAAGTACAGCAGTTTGCACCTCGGGATGTAAGGTAAAAACCCTACCTATTAACTGTTGAAACCACGGTTCTTGCTCTTTGTTTGCCGATGCCGCATGAATCCCAACAAAACCTCCGCCACCGCGAATATATTTTTTAAAACTTTCCTTTTGTTCCAGAGAAAGATCATAAGCTCGGGAGTGCAGAAACACAACTACATCAATGGTACTTAAAAATTCATCTGTAAAAACATTGGTAGTATTCCCGCTACCATCAACCTGCCCCCAGATGATTTGAAAAAAGTGCTTTTCTGCCAGTTTATTAAGTTCCGTTATGGCAGTAGGAATTGTTCTATCATGCCATCGGTCCGGGCTGGTGTAGACTAAAACATTAAACTGCTGGGCAAAACATAAATGGAGTTGGAAGAGACTTAAAAAAAGGAATAGGACTAGTGATTTCTTTTTCATTTTAATTCTAAAACCTTTTATGGTTTGTATTTTGAGTTCTGTACAGATTTATTTTCATTGTAAGGTATTTGCGCTAATGAAATTTTAAAGCCTGCGAATGAGTTGGACTAAATCCCTTTCTTTAAAACCAGATCTACGGCTTTTTGAACGATAGCAATATCATTAAAACCACGAAACCCACTAAACCCTATAGATAACTGTGTTTCATTATCAATTGCAATGGGTTGTCCGCCAACCCAGCCGATTAAATCGGGAAGTTCAATCGGAGAATAGGCCTCCGGATCTACAGTACCTCCAAATACTATTTTTTCATATTCTCCGGTTTTTTGACCGGTTATCCAAACCTGACTTGCCTTATGCCAAGCGATTTTAAAAAAACCGCGTTGTCTTAGTTTATCGTTACCGAATACTTTTCCAAAAATCTTACCTTCCTCTGAAATGATACAAATTGCCACATTACCTTCCGAAATTTTCCAGTCTTCAGGACTGCTTTTATAGAGAGGAATAAGAGACTCTAGCTCCTCAAAAATGCCATGGATACATTTTTCTAAATCGTTATTACGCATTGTTTTTGGTTTATTGGATTAATATAGGGGATTTTTGATTTGTTATCTATGCCAGAGCCGATAATTTTTTAGATTTGGCTTTTATACCCCATTGGGATTAAAGATGAATTTAGCTAAAGCAGCAAGTTTTTTGAAGAAATCCTAGAATACCTCACAGCTTAAGCTCGGAAACATATTTCAACACCTTGTTAGAAAACCTTTTAAAATATAGTTCTCAACGAATACCTTTGGTAATATGAACCTCGCAAACCTATGTTAGTTAAATCAGTTATTAGTAGTATCGTGTTATTTCTTACCCTATGCAATTCTACAGCACAGAAACAAGATGAGGTAAGGAGAAAGGTGGTTTTTATTATTGTGGATGGTATTTCTTCTGATATGTTGGAAAATACCAATACTCCATATTTGGATAGTATTGCAGCACGAGGTGCGTATTCCAGAGCGTATGTGGGGGGGCTAAAAAGCGGTTATTCCCAAACGCCCACCATTTCTGCTGTAGGTTATAATAGCCTGCTAACAGGAACCTGGGTAAACAAGCACCATGTTTTTGGAAATGATATTAAAGAGCCCAATTACAATTATCCAACACTCTTTAGAATTGTAAAAGATACTGATGAACAAAAAAAGACGGCAATTTTTTCTACCTGGCAAGACAATCGTACGAAATTGGTGGGCGAGAATTTAAAGGAAACAGGTCATCTAAAAGTGGATTATGCTTTTGACGGTTTTGAATTGAATACCCTTGTTTTTCCGCATGATGAAGGGCATTTTTACATTAAAAATATTGATGAACATGTTGCTAAGGAAGCTGCTCGTTATATCCGCGCTGAAGGACCTGACCTTTCTTGGGTGTATTTGCAGTTTACAGATGATATAGGTCATAAATATGGCGATGGACCTCAAATGAAGGAAGCAATAGCGTTTGAAGACTTGTTAGTGGGTACTATTTGGCATTCGGTTCTGGCTAGGGAGCAAAATTATCAAGAAGAATGGTTGTTGTTGGTCACCACGGACCATGGCAGGACCCAAGCTGATGGAAAAGGTCATGGGGGACAATCCGATAGGGAGCGAAGTACCTGGATTGTTACTAACTCCAGAGATACCAATGCCTATTTTAGAGAACAAACTCCAGCGATAGTAGATATTATGCCGACGGTTCTCCGATTTATGAAGTTGCCGGTTGCAGATGAAATTGCCTACGAAATAGACGGAGTGCCTTTTATTGGACGGACTGATGTTTTTGATTTAAAAGCAAAGCGGAAGGGACGGCATATTCTCGTTTCCTGGCAATCTATAAACAAACCTGAAGGGAAAGCAAAAATTCTGTTGACAACTACCAATAATTTTAAAACAGGAAAAGCGGATAGTTATAAGTTCATGGGCGAGGTGCTTTTAACCAATAATCACCTTAAAGTACGCAACATTCCCCATGCTGATGTTATTAAAATAGTGTTGCAATCGGAACATAATACCTTAAATACCTGGGTGTTGGAAAAGGAATAGCGTTTATAACAGGGAATTCATAAGGTTACAATCCGCTTTCTTTCATTTGAGAATTTTTGCAGTGTCATTCTTGCCTTACCATAACAGGGATGTCACCTAATCCAGATCCACCAAGGCATCAATAGTTCTTATGGAACCGTCTTCATTATGAAAAAGCTCGGTAACTTTTATATTTCTCAAATGAGTTTGGCCTCCGGATAAATAGCTGTCGTGATAAAAGAGCCACCATTTCCCATCTTTTTCTACTATGGAGTGGTGATTGGTCCATCCTAATACCGGTTTTAGAATAACCCCTTGATAGGTAAACGGGCCATACGGATTATCTCCTGTAGCATAAGCAATATTATGCGTATCCCCGGTGGAGTAGGAGAAGTAATATGTGTTATTGTAATTATGCAACCAAGCCGCTTCAAAAAAACGTCTTTCATTGTCTCCTGCTTTTAGGGGAACACCCTGTTCGTCTAAAAGCAAAACATCTTTTGGAGTTTCCGCAAAACTCAGCATATCATTACTCAATTTAGCGATTTTGGGACTAAGGGCTGGCGCTTCGTCCTCCTGGTTGTTATCTTCCGTGGTATACAAGCCGTTGGTCCACCGCTGCAACTGACCTCCGGAAATACCTCCGAAATACATATAGTAAGCATCGCCCGAATCTTTGAAAATTGCCGGATCTATACTATAACTACCTTTTATGGGCTCCTTTTGAGCCTTGAAGGGACCGGTTGGGTTAGAGGCAACAGCGACTCCAATTCTAAAAATATCATCTTTATCTTTTGCAGGAAAATAAAAGTAATACTTGCCATTTTTCTCGGCTGCATCCGGAGCCCATAATTGTCTTTTTGCCCAAGGTACGTCATCGACAGACAAAATTACGCCATGATCCATTAGCTCACTTTCTGGGTCGTCCATGGAATATACATGGTAATCCTTCATATCAAAGTGATTTCCGAAATGGTCTGCAGGGATTCCTGAATCATAATCATGCGATGGATAGATATAAATACGGTTATTAAACACATGAGCAGATGGATCGGCGGTGTACAAATCGGTCACCAAAGGCTTTGATATGGATTTTATTATGGCTGTATCCGTGGCGCTATGGACTACTTCTTTTTCCCCTGATTTGTCTGTGGTTGGTTTGGTAGTTTTATCTGCACAGGATAGCAAAATGACAATTGGGATGCTAAATAGAAAGCATAACGCCAAGGTTTTGGTTGGTTTAGGCATATTGTTTTTGTTTGAGCGCTAAAATCTAATTTTTTTGAGAGGTTAAGATAAAAAAAATTAGAATATTGGTTTCGTAAAAAGTTAACTCCGGATTACTCCATCAATATTGTCCGTTTAATAATTTAAGTTGAAATGAAATACCCTGTTCCAACCCACGAAGCTCTGCCAAACCCTTTAAGCGACCTACTAAGGAATAACCCGGATAATGTTCATTACCCGCTTCAAGGGAATGTTCAAATCCATGATCCGGTCGCATAGGAATTTGAATTTGGCGCCGGTTCATCAATAGCAGGAGTTGGTGCATAATTTCCTCAATGGGGTTATCACCCTGCAGATGGGCTGCCTCTCTAAAAATGCCCTCTTTTTCACGAATCACATTTCTTAAGTGGAGGAAATGAATGCGGTCACCAAAATTTTCAATTATCCGAATTAAATCGTTCTCAGGAATGGCTCCTAAAGAACCTGTACAATAACAGAGCCCATTGGCAGAAGAAGGAACGGCGTCAAATAGCTGCTGTAAATCATTTTCATTGCAAACCACTCTGGGTAATCCCAAAACAGAAAATGGCGGGTCATCAGGATGAATAGCCAATTTTAATCCGAGTTCCTCCGTCAAGGGAATAACTTCCGAAAGGAAATAAATGAGATTATCATGTAAAATTGCATCTGATATTGTTTTGTATCCGTCCAGAAGTTCTAAAACTTGTGTCGCGGTAAAATTTGTTTTACTGCCCGGTAATCCGAGAAGAACACTTTTAAACAACAGTTCTTTTTCTTCTTTTGTAAGCTTTTCTCCATAAGCAGCAGCCTTCTTTTTGTCTTCTTCACTGTAATCGTTTTCCGCCTTCGGTCTTTGCAATAAATGCAAATCAAAATAAATAAATGCCATTCGGTTAAAGAGCAGGGCATGGGTACCATCCGCATTTATGTAGTTGTGATGTGTTCTTACCCAATCCAAAATCGGCATAAAGTTATACGCAATCACTTCCAGTCCGCATGCGGCAATGTTTTTAAGACTTTCCTTATAATTTTTGATATATAAATCGCAGTCCTCATCCCTGCGTTTTATGGATTCATGTACCGGCAAACTTTCAATAACAAGCCACTCCATTCCCGCATCACGGATTAAATTTTGCCGCTCTTTTATGGCTTTAGTTGTCCAAATGGCTCCAACAGGAATGTGGTGTAGTGCTGTTACAATATGTTCCACACCGCTTTGCCTGATATCTTTTAGGTTCACTGCGTCATCCGGTCCAAACCAACGCATTGTTTGAATCATTTTTTTCATCTGTTACCCTATATATTTTATAAAATTGGTTTAGTCCCATTGTGGGCGTATACCGGGTGCAAAAGGAAATTTGAGGGATTTGTAGTATTCCAATGTGCTTGTTGGTTTTTCCATTCCTTTTGGAAAATCTAGTTTTGAGTACTCCTGAAAATATAGCATACAGGCATCTTTCCACCAAATGGCTTCCTTTAACTGTATGATGAGAGATTGTTTTACTGCATTAAATCGTTGTTCATCCACATAAGGTTGCATGCTTTCCCACGAAGCTTGCATTGCGCGAACCTGATCTACTCCTTCCTGATATTTTAAACCCATGCCATTCCAAAGGGTTTGTCCGTTTCTAAGTTTGTAATCCCAGGGTATATGGTGAAACCAAAGTAATACTTCCTCGGGACAAGTGCTAAGGTCGCCATACTTCTTTGCTACTTCCGGTGCATATTGTGCGATAGCATTACTCCCGGTTTCGGTACGGTCAAAACCGATACCCAAACTATCTGCTTTGTGATAATATGTAGGGTTCCATTCCGGACGAGATAGCTCACTAACCCATGGACCGGGACCATAGTGGTGACCTGTATCAAAAATATGATGCAAGCCCAAAGGATTCATATAGTTTACAACCATCTCCCGCGATTCTAGTAGTATTTTTTTCATAGGTAATACGAATCTTTCTTCGTTAGAAAAAGTAGCTCTTAGCCATTCTTCTGCAATAACTTCTGAACTTAAATGGGGATCCCATGCCAGGCGACCATAACCATACCAATTGGCTTGTCCGAAAATATGCCCCGTCCAGTTGATATCGCTCCCAATATTGGCAACTCCTGCCATCCCGGTTAATGCACTATTGTGCAAAGAACCGTCAATGACTTTAGCCACCGTTGAACCTTTGCCTTTTTGAAACGTATCGGACTGTAATACTTCTTCATACAGTTTAGGTTGAAAAACAAGGTGCGTGCTAAAACCAAGATATTCTTGGGTGATTTGAAATTCCATCATCAAAGGTGTTTTAGGCATGGCACCAAACATGGGATGAAAAGGTTCCCGTGGCTGAAAATCTATGGCTCCGTTTTTAACCTGTACAATAACATTTTCCCGAAAACTACCATCATATGGAACAAATTCGCTGTATGATTGTTTGGCTCTATCGGTGGGATCATGTTCTGAGTATACAAAAGCACGCCACATCACAATTCCCTTAAATGGCAATAGCGCATCGGCCATCATATTGGCACCATCTACATGATTCCTTCCGTAATTTTGTGGTCCCGGCTGCCCTTCAGAGTTTGCTTTGACCACAAAACCTCCAAAATCGGGAATGAGGTCATAAATCTCTTTTGCTTTGGCATTCCACCATTGTTGTACTTCCGGATCCAAGGGATCTGCCGTTTTTAGGTTTCCAATTTCGATGGGAGCAGAAAAACGGGCTGTGAGGTACACCTTAATGCCATAGGGTCTGAAAAGATCTGCCAAGGCTTTTACTTTTAGCAAATAGGCGGGGGTTAATATCAAAGCATTAGCATTTACATTTGTAAGTACAGTGCCATTAATACCAATAGAAGCGTTGGCACGGGCGTAATCTATATATCGCTGATCTATATAATCCGGTAGCTTGTGCCAATTCCAAATTGAAAAGCCGGCATAGCCCCTTTCCACCGTTCCATCTAGATTGTCCCAGTGATTAAGCATTCTCAGGTTTACTTTAGGGGAGTCCATGATATTTAATTGGGTAATTGATTTGTGATTTTGAAGAAGTCTTAGAAAATTAAAAACACCATATAAAACTCCAACATCCTCATGGCCCGTAATTACAATATGTTTGTTTTTTTTATGTTGGATAGTTTTTAAAATAAAGCCCTCACTACCTATAGATGTAAACTCTTTTTCGAGTAATTGCTGAAATTCAGCACTTAAATCTTCTTTTTTGGCAACAACTAAAGAAGTGCTTGAGTCCGGAGTATCTGAAATAGTATAGTTGCTATTTAACATTCCGTTTAAACCTTTTAGCAGCTCATTTTTTGCGATATTCATGGTGGCACTTCCGGATGAAACGGAGACACTTTTTAATGTGGCTACGTAATTAGTCCGTATTTCATCTTTGGATATACGATTATATCGAAGCCATAAATCATAGCCGTCAGAGCTATAAACGGTAGTACCTATACAAAAGAAAATAAGGAGGATAATTCTATTTGGTTTTACTTTTTTCATTGTGCACATAGATGGGGTTTTTCCTAAGAATTAGTTTTTAAATGAAACAGTATGTGTAAAGTCCAAATTACATTAAAACGCAGTATATTCCGAAATTAATTTTCAAAGTTTCCCAAAGCGCAATGAATTATTGCAAATTGATTCCTATTTTGTGACAAAATTCTAAGCCATTTTAGCTTATTTTTAATTCACAAGATAGAACTCATTTATAAAATCAGTAATGGTATTGCCTATCCTTAGAATAGGCATTACCAAAGAATTAAGCGTAAGAGTTATAACAACCAAACCTTTATTATTTAAAACTTCGATATGAACACAGTACTGGAAACAGCAGATTGGTGGGTACTCTGTATCTATTTTTTGGCATTGATTGGGATTGCAGCATGGGTAGTGCTTCAAAAGAACAAAAACACGGAAGATTATTTTTTAGCCGGAAGAAATGTAGGATGGTTTGTTATCGGAGCATCCATTTTTGCTTCCAATATTGGCTCTGAGCATGTGGTAGGCCTAGCCGGTACCGGTTTTGAAACCGGAACTCCCATGGCGCATTATGAGTTACATGCATGGATTGTACTTCTTTTGGGATGGCTATTTTTGCCTTTTTACATCAGGAGCGGTGCTTTTACAATGCCCGAATTTTTGGAAAAAAGATTTGATAGTCGGTCGCGCTGGTTTCTTTCCTTATTTTCTTTGGTAGGTTACGTCATAACAAAAGTATCGGTAACCATCTACGCCGGGGGTATTGTGGTTTCGGAATTACTTGGTATCCCTTTTTGGTATGGTGCCATTGGTATCGTAATATTTACAGGAATCTATACTGTAGTTGGTGGAATGAAGGCCGTGATTTATACCGAAACCCTACAGACCGTAATTTTGATTGTTGGATCTGTTATTATCACTATTCTTGGCCTTCAGGAAGTTGGTGGCTGGGGCCAACTCAGGGAAACGGTAACGGCAGTAAGTCCGGATCACTTTAACATGTGGCGACCCATGAGCGACCCTGATTTTCCGTGGACCGGTTTACTTTTTGGGGGTACAATTGTCGGTATATGGTACTGGTGTACGGACCAATATATTGTACAGCGTACTTTAGCAGCAAACAATATTACTATTGGCAGAAGAGGGGCTATTTTTGGCGCCTATTTAAAGTTGCTACCTATCTTAATTTTTTTGGTTCCCGGGATAATTGCATTTGCACTAAGTATTCAAAATCCGGAGGTTTTCAGCGTTGAAAAGGCAGATAGGGCTTTTCCAATGTTGGTAAAAACATTGTTGCCAGTCGGTTTAAAAGGATTGGTAGCAGGGGGGCTGATGGCAGCCTTGATGAGTTCTCTGGCTTCTGTATTTAATTCGTGCTCTACCATTTTCACTATTGATATTTACAAAAAATTAAAGCCACATAAAACAGAAAAGCAATTACTGCAAATAGGAAAAATTGCCACATCTATAATTGTTGTTCTAGGAATTTTATGGATTCCAATCATGGATAAAATAGGAGGCGGAGTAATGTATCAGTATTTACAAAATGTACAATCCTATATTGCGCCACCGGTAACGGCGGTATTTTTGTTGGGTATACTATGGAAACGCGTTAATTCAACTGCAGCCATTACCACCTTGTTGGCGGGGTTGGCACTGTTAATATTGCGTTTGGGATCAGAGATTTATTTTCAACCGCAAATTTCACATTTCAAATTGACTGGTGAGCAGTTAGGTTCCGGTATAGCCTATGGTTTTGCGACCATTAATTTTGCTCATATGGCCATTTTTATGTTTTTATTTTCGGTTTCACTGTGCATCGCGGTTAGTTTAGCAACCACAGCACCAAATTATGAGGTTATCAAAGGCTTATCTTTTGGAACTTTGAGTGCAGAGGATAAAGCAGCTACTAAGGGCAGTTATTCCACAATAGATGTGGTGCTATCCCTACTTTTAATTGTTATTGTAGTCTTTATTTTGGCGTATTTTACATAAAGCAGTTGGACAACATCAAAAGTGAATCAACCTAAAATTCAAATGAAATGTATTTGCTTTTTAGGCCGGTACAGACATGGCTCTGCCTTGAGGATAATCTGTTTCAAGAAATTTTTTATTAAAAAAAAGCTGTATGCCCCCGGGCATACAGCTTTTACAGCTATAGTATTAAATACTAAAGCAATTAGTTAGAGGCCATAAGTGCAAAGAACTTATCGATGTTTGGTAGTATTACGATACGAGTTCTTCTGTTTTTAGCCATGTCATCTTTTGTTCCATTCTCAGCTACAGGCTTATAGCTACTTCTTCCGGATGCTATTAATTTCTCTGGCGCTACATTAAAATCTTTTTGAAGTTTACGAACTACTGAGGTTGCGCGTAAAACACTAAGATCCCAATTGTCGGCCACTTTCGCAGTGCTGATAGTTCTGGCATCGGTATGCCCTTCTACCATGACCTCAATACTAGGCTCAGAATTAATAACAGAAGCAATTTTTCCTAAAATATCATCCGCTTTCTTGCTTATTTGATAGCTGGCTGTATTAAAAAGAAGCTTATCAGAGATAGAAATCATTACAACGGTTTCATCAATATTAATGGCGATGTCCTCATCTTCATTAAAGTTTGAATTATCCAAAGATTTTTGAAGGTTGTACGAAACAGCCAAATTCATAGAATCTTTAAGAGTTTTTGCACCACTAAGAATAGAAGGATTTATTTTTCCAAGGGTCTGGCGCATACTCTTTTTGGTATTTTCGGAGATTACTGCTCCATCTACACTTACTAGCTGCGCATCATTTTCCTTTGTTAGGGAAGTTATTTTAGTGTTGTAGTCATCAACTCGCTTTTGAATAGCTGCAAATTTTGCTTCTAATTCTTCTTTTTCAACCGCTGTTTTAGTCAACTGGCTTTGGATTTCGCCTTTTTCCTGCTCCAACTGTACATACTTTTTCTTTGATACACAGGATACCAAAAAGGCAATAGCCAAAAAAGTTACTGATATTTTCTTCATAATATAGTTATTTAAAATTCTAAACTATGTACGGAAGAAAGAACTCTTTAGACGCTCAGAAAATGTTAAATCTTGTATTTTGTCGGAAAAAATTATCATTTGAGCGAAAAAAACAATGAATAGACCAAAGGAATGCAGCTTCATCTACGGTAAGCAAGAAGGAACTTATCATACATACTTTCATAGGAATATTTCATTTGTACTGTCAATGAACACTTCAAAATCTCTATTAAATCTTAGAGGGACACTCTTGTTGACCATATAATGTTAGGTAGAATATTCCCTTAAGGGCTATGTTATACTGCGATAAATAATTTTGTAAATTACCTCAGCTAATTAAAGTTCCAAGGAGCGTATAAAAGAAGTAAATAAAGGCAAATGACTATTGTAATTGCTCCAGATTCCTTTAAGGAGTGTTTAACGGCAAAGGAGGTAGCACACCATATGACCCAAGGAGTGCTGTCTGTATTTCCTTTGGCAACCATACACTCTGTTCATATATCTGACGGTGGAGAAGGCTTATTGGAAGCCATTATGAACGGGAAAGAAGGTAGCTTGGTTGCCGTTGAGGTTTTAGATCCGTTAATGCGAAAAATTGAAGCACACTATGGTATCATTGAAGAAAGCAACACCGCTGTTATAGAAATGGCAAAAGCCTCCGGGTTGGAGTTGTTAAAAGAAGAAGAAAAAAATCCATTGCTGACCTCTACTTTTGGAACAGGTCAATTGATAAAGGATGCGCTGGACAGAGGCTGTAAAAAAATTATTATTGGTATAGGAGGAAGTGCCACCAACGATGGTGGTACGGGAATGGTAAGTGCTCTCGGCGCTCAATTTTTGGATAAGAAGGGTGTACAACTGGCACATGGAGGCGGTAACTTGCATCAACTGCACAAAATTGACCTCTCTGGTTTTGATAAAAGAATAAAAACCTGCGAAATAATAGTGGCCTGTGATGTTTCCAATCCGCTAACCGGAATAAACGGAGCTTCCTTTGTCTATGGCGAACAAAAGGGAGGAACCAAAGAAGCCCTTAAAATTTTGGACAGAAATTTAGCCCATTACGGCAAAGTAATTAAAACCACTTTGGATGTTGATATTCTTGAAACACCCGGAGCCGGAGCAGCAGGGGGTACGGGGGCCGCACTACTGGCTTTTATGAACGGGACTTTAATTAATGGCATTACATTGCTGTTGGAAACTTTAGCGGTGGAAAAGTACATTAGTGGAGCAGATTTGGTCATTACCGGAGAAGGTAAAATAGACGCTCAAACCTTAAACGGAAAAACCATATTCGGTGTTGCTTCCATGGCAAAAAGACATGGGGTGCCTGTACTTGTTATAACCGGTAAAATAGGTGAGAACATAGAGCGTATTTATGATTTAGGGGTAAGTTCCGTTTTCTCCATTGTGAATAAACCTATGAGTTTGGAAGATGCCATAAAAAATGCACCTAAGTTGATTGAAAACTGCGTTCGAAATATTATGAATACAATCAAAAGTATTAACAGGGTATGAATGTTTTGGACACGTTACTGGGTTGGTATTCTTAACTATTTAGCTTTTGACAATTTAAGATTTTCCTTATGACCAAACCTATTGGACTACTGCTATCTTGAAGGAAATTAACAAAAAAACCTTCCCGAGGGAAGGTCTCAACACTAAGCTCATTAAATAACATCGCGTTATTTGTTGTAATTTAAAACATAAAACCAATTCCTGCCGAAAATACAACATTATGGGCGTCTCTATTTTCCACTATTTCACTCAAACCATAAGTGTACCTGGCCTGCACAAAAAATGACTCCATTAACTTATATTCCAATCCACCGGTTAGTTGAAAATCAAAATCCTTTATGGAATCCGTGTCAAATTCATTTCCGGACTCGGAAGGTGAAAAATCCAATTTTTCATTCACTTTAAAACCAAATTGCGGACCTGCTTGAATATTTAAACCATCCAAAAGATAAATTTTCAGAATTAAGGGCACTTGAATATAATCCAACTGAAATTGAATGTCAGGGTCATTGGCCGGTCCTGCCACGTTAAAGCCTTGTCGAGAGTAGAAAACTTCGGGCTGAATAGAAAAACGTTCACTGATAGGTGCCTCTGCCAAAAGTCCGGCATAGAAGCTGGTTCGTCCATCAGGACTATCAAAATTATCACCTGCTACGGTGGAAAAGTTCAAACCACCCTTAATACCCACCTGAAATTTATCTGACCATGCTTGCGCAAAGACCGATGCCGTTACCATGACAAATAGTGTCAAAAAAATGTACTTTTTCATACGATTTAAAATTTAAATTATTAATCGGTTCGAAATTACTCTGGGCTTTAAAGCTTACTTACACCGCTTGGTGAAATTTTTGATTCAAAAAGCGGAATGTAAAAGGTTATTGTTTAGAACAGGCTCAATTATCATAATAATCAAGATTTCAGACTGGGTTGTGCGTGGTGTTCAACTTGGGTTGCAGTTGTCAGATAGCTAAATGCTAACCAAAATGAACTTTGACATTTTGTGTTGGAATGGTGTTTTCAGAGGTCATTTCTTATTTACTCAGTGTAATGATTAGATCTATTAGAGACTTTAGAAAAGTGTATGATAAATCATACTGCTCCTTTTGAAGTAATTTAATTATGGATGTAGTTAAG
>JBGTEN010000184.1:0-48736 GCA_041747755.1 Arenibacter sp.
AGAACCGTATAACCAAAAAGAATAAAATAATAGTTGCTCGCTCCCCATAATTCCGATTCATACTCACTTTTTAGAGAGTTTAATATTTTAAAATTTTCAGCTTCTACCACTTCTCCTTTTGCCACAAGTAATCTTCCCTCATCAATAGTTCCGCGGGTAAGGGATATTCCGGCTAAAAGGGCATCTAATTCTTTATTGGACAAATCCTCATCATAAAAAACATTTGGTTTTATAATGTCAAAAAACAATTCCTCGAAACTGGTTTTGTGCTGTAGTAGACCCAACTGCCGTAGATTCAATTCAATGGTAGTATTGATATCTTGAGGAGAAAGTATTGCTTCAAAACTCAAACGTCTGGCTTCCTTATTCTTCACCAAATACATTAAATTAGTATTACCGGTATGCTTAACCTCTGCCTTACCCAGCAACCCATTCTCGTATAATGCATCTAGAATTTGTAATCCTGCACGATTCAAAACCCTTTCCTGATTATTACTAAGTTTATTTAAGTCAAAGACAATTGGGAAGTTAGTTTCATAAGCATCGTAAACTTCCCTGACTATTGAATCATCAAAATTGTAATACCCTATTTGATTCTTTTTTATTTCATTTTTTTCATCTTCCAGTTCCAGAGCCGTCTTTTTGATGGAAAAATCAAATGGCGCATAATAGTTCTCATATTGCCAGGGTTTTCCTTTTTGGAATTCATACTTAAACTTACCACCTTTTGGAAAAAAGAACACGATAAGAAGAACAGCAACTATGTAAAGAGAACCTTTATATACATTGGATTGGTTCTTATAGAGCGTATCTAGAAATTGCCTCATATCGAAATTTACTATTACCAAAAATAGAAAAATATACCTTTAAAAAGTGGTTTTGCCCTAATTACCATTTTCATTGCTCAATAATTTAGTAATTTCGCAACACCTTATAAAGACTATTATGAAAGAAGTAGTTATTGTTTCCTTTGCAAGAACCCCTATAGGTAGTTTTATGGGAAGCCTATCTTCAATCCCGGCCACAAAATTAGGGGCAATTGCAATCAAAGGTGCTTTAGACAAGATACTTTTAGATCCTAAGTTGATAGATGAAGTTTTTATGGGTCAAGTGGTACAAGCCGGTTCTGGACAGGCTCCGGCGAGACAAGCTGCCATTTATGCAAGAATTCCGAATACTGTCCCCTGTACAACTGTAAATAAAGTATGTGCCTCCGGAATGAAAGCCATTATGTTGGCAGCACAATCTATTGCAAATGGGGCAGCTGATATTATTGTTGCCGGTGGTATGGAAAATATGAGTCTTATCCCCCATTATGTTCAGCTCCGAAATGGTACAAAATTTGGTCCTGCCACTTTGGTTGATGGAATGCAAAAGGATGGTTTAGTAGATGCCTATGATGAAAATGCAATGGGTATTTGTGCAGATGCCTGTGCTGCGAAATATAATTTTAGTCGGGAAGATCAGGATGCCTTTGCTATTCAATCCTATAAGCGATCTGCCGCTGCATGGAAGGCCGGGAATTTTGACGGTGAGGTAGTTCCTGTAGAAGTTCCACAGCGAAAAGGAGAACCCCTTATGATTTTTGAGGATGAAGAATTTAAAAACGTGGATTTGAATAAAATACCACTATTGCGTCCTGCTTTTTCTAAAGATGGTACTGTTACGGCTGCAAATGCATCTACTATAAATGATGGTGCTGCTGCGGTGGTGCTTATGAGTTCTAAAAAAGCACATGAGCTTGGTTTTCAACCTATTGCTACCATAAAGGGTTATGCAGATGCCGCTCAGGAACCGCAGTGGTTTACAACGGCTCCTGCGTTGGCGTTACCCAAAGCACTTGCTAAAGCCGGAATTTCTATTGAAAAGGTCGACTTTTTTGAATTTAACGAAGCATTTGCTGTGGTTGGCTTGGCCAATATGAAGCTCCTTGGACTAACGGATAAGAATGTTAATGTAAATGGTGGTGCTGTTTCATTAGGACATCCGTTAGGTTGTTCAGGAGCCCGAATTATTATTACATTGCTAAGTGTTCTGCAACAACAAAAAGCTAAGATTGGTGCCGCAGCAATTTGCAATGGAGGAGGAGGGGCATCAGCAATGATCTTGGAAAGCAATTTATAATTGGGTAAAGGGAACGCATGCAGTATGGTATTGGTCATTTAAGCATTATTCCGGTTAGAACAATTCCCGATCATACAGCAGAAATGTGCACACAATTGCTTTATGGTGATTATTACAAGATTATAGAAAAAAGAAAACTATGGAGTAAGATTAGGATTGGGTTTGACAGTTGTGAAGGTTGGATAACCAATAATCAAATTCTAAATATAAGGGAAGATAATTACAGAGAAATTGAGAACAAAAAGCAACATCACTATGTCTCCGATCTGGTGGCTCTAATAGAGACCGAAACTAATATTCCTATCCCTCTTGTACTTGGATCTTCAATAGAATGTAGCTATTTATTACAACATCGTTATCAGGGTTCTTTCACAAATAATACGAAAGAAAAGTCCAACCTAATAGAAACTGCCCTTTTATATTTAAACGCGCCTTTTTTATGGGGTGGAAAGACCCCGTTTGGTTTAGATTGTTCCGGTTTTACTCAAATGGTTTACAGGATTAGTGGTTATAAATTACTGAGGTATGCTCATCAACAAGCCACTCAGGGCGAAGTTCTAAGCTTCATAGAAGAAAGTGAGGCTGGTGATTTAGCCTTTTTTGATACTAGTGAAGGAAAAATAGATCACGTGGGAATACTCATGGAAAATAATTTTATTATACATGTCCATGAAAAAGTGCGTATTGATCGTATTGACCATACTGGTATTTTCAATTCGGAGTCCGGGAGGTATACCCATAAGTTGCGGGTAATAAAAAAGATTGTTTAAAAAAGAAGCCGTTTCAATTTGTTTGAAACGGCTTCTTTTTATGGCAAGAGATATATTTCTATTCTCCCAACAACTTCTTTACACGTAAGAAATTATCATTGTCGCCCAAGGCTCCATAGATATTTTTAAGCTGTGTAAGGATACTTTGATTTGTTGGATTTCCTTTTAAAGCGTCCTCTAAGATAACTGCTCCTTCTCTAAACAAATCATCTTTCTTCTGTTTTAGTACATCATATCGTGCAATATCAGCTCTTGAATTTCCTAGGGAATTCATTTCATCCACTAAGCCATTGCCTTCATTAACATAGGTTGTGGATAAATTTAATTGTGCGTTAGTGTAACCGGGGTCTATTTCCAAAGCTTTTCTATAAGCTTCCCTTGCCTCTTGAATATTGTCTTGCTCCATATTAATAACACCCACATTGTAATATAGATCGGCATTGTCAGGGGCTACTGCTATGGCTTCGGCCATAAGTGATTTGAATTTGTCCTTATCACCTAATTTAAAAAATAAGTTCGCCTCACTAAGAATTAGATTTACATCTTTAGGATCATTGGCTCTTGCTTCTTTAAAAGCGTCAATCGCCTTATCATCCTGGCCTAATTGGGTATAGATTAAGGCAATATTTTTAACTATTTCCGCCTTTTTTGATGGAGTTTTTTCATCCACCGGATCTTTGTAAGTTCCTGATTTTATCATCAAGTCCCTTTGAGTCTTGTTCATTTCTTCAACTTCTCCCGTAGCAGCATTGGTGGCTTTGTAGACAGTTCCTCCTCCATCATACTTTAAAGTTTTTAAATCGTTGTAATATTTTAAAGCATCCTCATACAATCCTCCTGTAACTGAACTACCGGCTGCATAATAGAGATAGGAGGTGTCTTGCGGACTCAAGGTATAGGCCAAATACAATTTATCGGCGGCAGCTTTGTAATTTTCGTTTGCGTTATCGGTAACAGCGGCATTTACAACATCAGCAGTCATAGCAACCATTCTTTGATCAATTTCTGCCCCATACTTGGTTTTGCTTCCTGCCGCTTCTAAACTCCTTACTTTGTTAAAGGATTCAATTGCGCCGTCAAAAGCAGTTCCGTCGCCATTTTTTGCCAATTCTGCATGAGCAGTACCCCTTAAATAATGATATTGGGCTTGTGTTTTCGCATCTGCGCTCTGGATACTGGAGGACGCACCTTCCAATGCTGTTTTAGCTGCGAGGGCATCTCCGGCTTTCAATGCCTTTTCTGCACTTTTAATTTCGTCCTTTTGGGCAAATCCAACTATAGTGCAGGACATGGCCGTGAGTATTAAAATCTTTGTTTTCATTTTCAATTTAATTTAGTGTTTAATTTATTCTTCTATAATTTCGGAACTATCTTTATCAAGAGCCGTGCCATCTTCTTCATTTACTTCTATATCTAAAAGCTCTGCAACCTCTACCGCATCTTCATCTTTCATTACTTTAGCAACAGCCGCAATTGAGTCGTTTTCTCTAATATTGATGAGTCGAACACCCTGAGTGGCTCTTCCCATTATCCTAAGATCATCAACACTCATACGAATTGCGATACCTGATTTGTTAATAATCATAAGGTCATCCGAATCCGTAACATTTAAAATAGCGACAAGGCCACCCGTTTTTTCAGTGATTGAAATGGTCTTAACACCTTTACCACCGCGGTTGGTAATTCTGTAATCTTCAATGCTAGAACGCTTTCCATATCCGTTTTCGGATACCACCAAAATCTCCTCCTCAAAATTATGCACAGAAACCATACCTATTACTTCATCATTGTCATCTGCCAAAGTAATACCTCTTACTCCTGAAGCATTTCTACCCATAGGTCTTGTTTTGCTTTCCTCAAAACGAATTGCTTTGCCGGATTTAAGACCCAAGAATATCTGGCTGGTTCCCGTGGTAAGTTTTGCCTCCAATAACTCATCATCTTCCCGAACTCCTATAGCATTTATGCCATTTTGGCGTGGTCTTGAATATTGCTCTAAAGAGGTTTTTTTAACAATTCCCTTCTTGGTAGCCATGATTACATAATGATTGTTTACATAATCCTCATCCTTTAGGTCTTGAGTGCAAATAAATGCTTTCACATTGTCATCTTGCTCTATATTAATTAAATTTTGAATTGCTCTACCTTTAGATGTTCTGCTTCCTTCCGGAATTTCATAAACACGCATCCAAAAACACTTTCCTTTTAGGGTAAAAAAGAGCATGTATTGGTGATTAGTTCCAATAAACAAATGTTCTAAAAAATCTTCGTTTCTGGTAGAGGAAGCTTTTTGACCAACCCCTCCCCTATTTTGAGTTTTGTATTCTGAAAGTGGAGTCCTCTTAATATACCCTGCTCTAGAAATGGTAATTACCACCTGCTCATCAGGAATCATATCTTCAATGCTTAGGTCACCTCCGGCAAAATTAATTTCTGAGCGTCTTTTATCACCATACTTTTCTTTTACCTCAAGAAGCTCTTCCTTGATAATCTGCATTCTTCGCTCCTTCTTATCTAAAATATCTTTTAAGTCCGCAATGGTCTTGATAATTTCATCGTACTCCGATCTTAATTTGTCCTGCTCCAGACCAGTAAGTTGTCTTAAGCGCATTTCAACAATTGCCTTGGACTGAACTTCAGAAAGTTTAAACCGCTCCATTAAATTGTCCCTCGCAGCATCTGCATTTGAAGAAGCTCTGATAATAGCAATTACTTCGTCAATATTGTCTGATGCTATGATTAAACCCTCCAAGATGTGGGCACGATCTTCAGCTTTCTTCAGCTCAAATCTTGTCCTTCGAACAACTACTTCGTGACGGTGTTCAACAAAATGATGAATAATTTCCTTTACATTCAACATTTGCGGTCTTCCCTTAACCAATGCAATATTGTTTACGCTGAATGAAGACTGCAACGCAGTGTATTTATAAAGTGTGTTTAGAACAATATTAGGTATGGCATCTTTTTTAAGAATATACACGATACGCATACCGTTCCTATCCGATTCATCCCTGATATTGGAAATTCCATCAATTTTTTTCTCATTAACAAGTTCGGCAGTTTTCTTAATCATCTCGGCCTTGTTCACTTGGTAAGGTATTTCAGTAACGATAATACACTCCCTGCCTTGAACCTCTTCAAAACTTGTTTTTGCCCGCATCACTACACGACCTCTTCCTGTATGAAAAGCTTCCTTAACACCGTCATAACCATAAATTATACCCCCTGTAGGGAAATCGGGTGCTTTAATGTGAGTAATAATTTCATCAATTGATATGTCATTATTATCTATGTAAGCCACAGTACCATCCACCACCTCAGAAAGGTTGTGAGGTGGCATATTGGTAGCCATTCCCACTGCAATACCCGAGGCACCATTGATTAATAAATTGGGTATACGCGTAGGTAAAACAGTTGGTTCATGTAAAGAATCATCAAAATTTAATTGATGATCGACGGTATCTTTGTCAATGTCTGCCAACATATCGTCCGCAATCCTTCGCATACGGGCTTCCGTATATCGCATAGCTGCCGGACTATCACCATCTATAGATCCAAAGTTACCCTGCCCGTCTACCAACATATATCGTAAACTCCACTCCTGAGCCATACGCACCATAGAATCATAAACTGAAGTATCTCCGTGGGGATGATATTTACCCAAAACTTCTCCCACAATACGAGCCGATTTTTTGTGGGCACTCGTAGAACGTACTCCTAATTCATGCATGCCATACAATACGCGACGATGTACGGGTTTTAAACCATCTCTGACATCCGGTAGCGCGCGTGACACAATGACCGACATTGAATAGTCAATGTAGGCAGATTTCATTTCATCTTCTATGTTAATCGGAATTAATTTTTCTCCTTCAGCCATTATAAAATCGTATCTAAGTATTTAATTAAAAAAGCATGCCAATATACGGAAAATGGATGCTTTTACCGTATCCTTTAGGTAGTTTATTCAATAATTTATTAACATACGAAGCTCCTCAATTCGTTAATAATAATGATGTTAAATATTTTGTAAATAGGGGTTTTTTTCGTCATTTAGACCAAGTTTATCGAATATAGGTATAGTATTTGAAAGACTTAAGAATAGATTTACTATTTTTAATGTCGAAAGTCAATTTTTATGGATGATAATTTTTCACCGAGAGTAAAAGACGTAATTGCCTATAGCAAGGAAGAAGCCTTACGATTGGGACATGATTTTATAGGCACTGAGCACCTTATGCTTGGACTGCTAAGAGACGGTAACGGCAAGGCAATAAGTATTTTAGATGCCTTGGATGTTGACCTTGACCATTTGAGGAGAAAAGTTGAAATTTTAAGTCCGGCTAACCCTAATTCTGTAAATTTACAGAAGGACAAAAAGAACCTTCACCTTACCAGACAGGCAGAACGTGCACTTAAAACCACTTTTTTAGAAGCTAAGCTTTTTCAAAGTTCTTCCATCAACACAGCGCACTTACTGCTCTGCATTTTAAGAAACGAAAACGATCCTACAACCAAACTTCTTCATAAACTGAAAGTAGATTACGATAATGTTAAGGAACAATTTAAGTCTATGATAACAAGCGATGATGATTATGTAGATTCCCCGTCTGCTGAATCTTTTCCAAATGACCCAGATGAAGTTAATGAGGAAAAGGAGGGTACTTTTGGGTCGGCCTCCAATCAAAAAGGCAACAAGAAATCCAAAACACCTGTATTGGATAACTTTGGAAGGGATTTGACAAAACTGGCTGAAGAAAATAGATTAGACCCTGTTGTAGGCAGGGAGAAGGAAATAGAACGGGTTTCTCAGATTTTAAGTAGAAGAAAGAAAAATAATCCTTTGTTAATTGGTGAGCCCGGTGTTGGAAAAAGTGCCATAGCTGAAGGATTAGCGTTGAGAATAATCAACAAAAAAGTTTCGCGTATATTATACAATAAACGGGTTGTAACGTTGGACTTGGCCTCTTTGGTAGCGGGGACAAAATACCGTGGACAATTTGAAGAGCGCATGAAAGCCGTCATGAACGAGCTGGAAAAAAATGAAGATGTTATTTTATTTATAGATGAAATTCACACCATTGTGGGCGCAGGTGGTGCTACTGGAAGCTTAGACGCTTCCAATATGTTTAAACCTGCCCTTGCCAGAGGAGAAATACAATGTATTGGAGCCACAACTTTGGATGAATACAGACAGTATATAGAAAAAGATGGTGCATTGGAGCGTCGTTTCCAGAAAGTCATTGTAGAACCAACTACAGTAGATGAAACTATTGAGATTCTCAAAAACATTAAAGGTAAATATGAGGATCATCACAATGTGATTTATACCGATGAAGCTATTATAGCCTGTGTTAAATTAACCAACAGGTACATGACCGATCGTTTTCTGCCGGATAAGGCCATAGATGCCCTTGACGAGTCCGGTTCCCGAGTTCATATTGTGAATATGGATGTTCCGAAGCAGATTTTGGAGCTGGAAAAACAGCTAGAAGAGGTTCGTGAGCTTAAGAATAGTGTTGTAAAAAAACAACGTTATGAGGAGGCAGCTCGTTTAAGAGATGATGAAAAGCGCTTAGAAAAAGAGCTTTCTATTGCCCAAGAAAAATGGGAAGAGGATAGTAAACTACACCGGGAAACCGTTACGGAAGACAATGTGGCAGATGTTGTTTCAATGATGAGCGGTATTCCGGTAAATAGAATAGCTCAAACAGAAAGTAACAAGTTATCAGAGCTACCTGCATTAATAAAAGGTAGTGTCATTGGACAGGATGAAGCTGTAGCCAAAGTAGCCAAAGCCATTCAGCGTAACAGGGCGGGGCTTAAAGATCCGGATAAACCAATTGGATCTTTTATCTTTTTAGGGCAAACAGGAGTTGGTAAGACACAGTTAGCTAAGGTTTTAGCTAAAGAACTATTTGATTCCGAAGATGCGCTTATTCGTATTGATATGAGTGAGTATATGGAGAAATTTGCCATCTCTAGATTAGTAGGGGCGCCTCCGGGTTATGTAGGGTATGAAGAAGGTGGACAGTTGACAGAAAAAGTGCGTCGCAAGCCCTACTCCGTAATTCTACTGGATGAAGTTGAAAAAGCACATCCGGATGTTTTCAATATGCTTTTACAGGTTTTAGATGATGGATTTTTAACCGACAGTTTGGGAAGAAAAATAGATTTTAGAAATACTATTATTATTATGACTTCCAATATCGGGGCAAGACAACTTAAAGATTTTGGACAAGGCGTAGGCTTTGGTACAGCTGCAATGAAATCTCAGGTAGATACCCACCAAAAAACGGTTATAGAAAGTGCTCTGAAAAAGGCTTTCGCACCGGAGTTTCTTAACAGAATAGACGACGTTGTGGTATTTAACCCATTAGAGAGGGATGATATTCACAAAATTATTGATATCGAATTAAAGAAGCTTTTCGCAAGAATCAAGGATATTGGATATGATCTTCATTTAACCCCGAAAGCTAAAGATTATATCGCAGACAAAGGTTTTGATAAGCAGTATGGCGCCCGACCTTTAAAACGAGCAATTCAAAAATATATTGAAGATTCTTTAGCCGAGGAAATTGTTAATTCTAAACTAGAAGAAGGTGATAGCATCTACATGGATCTTGACGAAGCCAAAGAAGAGCTTACCATAGAAATAAAAAAATCTGAAAAGTCGTCTAAGGCTTAAAGATTTAAGAATTTTAAGCTAAGGGAGTCGTTTAAACCGACTCCTTTTTTTTATGTAAAAATTGCTATTGTAAGAAATGAAATACCATCAATAAGCTCCTTTCACCATTAAAACGATATTTAAGCGTTTAATCTATTTTTTTTCTGTTTACTTAATCTTCAACCTACTTTCGTTGTAGAGCTAAACTACATGAAATGAATATTGGGCAGACCAAAAAACCGATTATTGTCAGGGAATATAATCTGGAAATCGGAAAAGTGCAGGTTTTTGATGACTATTTGGTCACCATTTTTGACGAAGGGGCAACCTTAACCTTAGAAAGAGCTTATCAGATTATAGGAATTTCTGAAATACATTTTAGAAATAAACATTTTGGTTTTATTAGTTTTAGGACAAACTCATATGCCATTGATCCTATGATTTACAATTATCTCAAAGAACTGGATAATTTAAAGGCGCTTGCCATTGTCTCGGTCAAGGAAATAGATATGCACAATTATAAAATTGAAAAAATGTTTTATAAGAAAGCTATGAAATTTTTTATAGAGTATGACAATGCTCTTGCCTGGGTTAAAAGAAGGGTTAAAGGGAAATAGTACTCTAGGACTAATCGCTCACTGCTTCAATATCCTGAAATAAGTCTAGATACGCATTTCCTAAAAAATCGGAAATCCTGCGAGCTGTTAATGCTTGATAACCAAATTCCCGAACAGCAATATCTCCTGCCCTACCATGAAGATACACCCCAAAAATGGCAGCTTTTAGGGGTTCGTATCCTTGTGCCATGAGGCCTGTGATTACACCAGTTAAAACATCACCGCTCCCGGCTGTAGCCATACCCGGATTTCCTGTTGAGTTAACGTACCCTTTGTTCTCAAAAATAGTCATGGAATAAGCTCCCTTAATAATCAATATGCAATTGTATTGCAGAGAAAAGGCTTTTGCCTTTTCAAGCTTGTCAAAATCATCAGTCCACCTGCCAATAAGTCGGTCTAATTCCTTTGGATGAGGCGTTAATACAGTTCTCGCAGGAAGAGTTTTCAACAAATCCGGATGTTCCGATAAGATATTCAGTCCGTCAGCATCAATTACTAACGGAGCTTTGTTTACTTTTAAAAACGCTGCAAAAGCCTTCTGAGTTAGTTTTTCTTTACCCATTCCTACTCCAATACCAATTGCAGAAGGTAAAATATCAAAACTAATCCCGGAAATAGTGTTGTGATTCTTATCCGATATAACCATAATTTCTGGCAAAACAGTTTGCATGGGTATTACACCGCACGAGGGTAAAAAGGCTGTAACGAGGCCACTACCTGACCTTAGACAAGCCTCGGCAGCCAAAATTACAGCGCCAATTTTGCCAAAACTACCACCAATTATTAGCGCATGACCATAAGTACCCTTATGGGAAAACAATTTTCGCGGAACATAAAATGGTATGACCTCATTTTTCCCAATTAACTCATAGTCCGTTTCTGTAACAGTTAAATACTCTGTATCTAAACCAATATCTAACACCTCCCATTGTTCCGCATAAATTCCTGTCTGCGGTAGAAAAAAACTTAGTTTGGGATTTTGAAAACTAAGTACAACGTTTGATTCTACTATAACTGTTGTGGCAGTTGGAACCTGATCCATAAAAAGCCCGGAGGGCATATCTATTGATACTATAAAGGCTTTTGTTCTATTTAAATATGTAATTAATTTTTTAACCCATTCCGCCGGATCCCGATTAAGACCAATTCCGAAAAGGGCATCAACTATAATATCTTCATTTTCAATATTTGGATAATCAGCATTAGCATCTAAAATAATGGGTGCTATATTTCGGGATTTAATTCGGTCTAAATTAATTAAAAAATCTTTTGAGTATTTCTCACTATATTGAACAACATAGATTAAAACCACGTAACCATGTTCCTGCAGATGTCTGGCGACCACGAGACCATCACCGCCATTATTTCCAACACCGCAAAATATATGAATTTTCTTTTGCGAACCTTTTAAGCGGCCATCCAACCAATCAAAAACTTGCAAGCCAGCCCTTTCCATGAGTTCCGCACTTTTAATTTGCTGATTTTCTATGGTAACCTTATCCGCCTCATAGATTTGTTTTGTTGAAAAAATCTTCATTTTATGAAAATATTTTAAAATTCTTGATTTTTATGTAAAAAATTGGTCAAACATTTGATTGAGATAACTAAAATACTACTTTTGAACCTTTCTAAAAGTTATGCGCTTTTTTATTATGGGCCGAAAATTTTTTATTACTTCATTGTTCTCAACATCTAGACTGCTAGATGCCCTAAGCAGTACCACCCCTAGGGGGTAACTACTAATATTTTCGTCTTTTTTATTTTTTCTTAAAACAAATTACAGTTTAACGCAGACATATAATGAAAGTTCTAAAATTCGGCGGTACTTCGGTAGCCAATTCGCAAAATATTACACTGGTAAAAAATATAGTTGCCCAGACGCAGGCAAATAAGGTTATTGTTGTGGTGTCTGCTCTAGGAGGTATAACCGATTTACTGCTTGAGTCGGCACTGCTGGCCTCTCAACAAGATAAAGCATATAAAACTGTATTGCAACAAATTGAAGACAGGCATTTACAAACCGTTAAGGAGCTTATTCCAATAACACACCAAAGTGCATTGTTAAGTAAAGTTAAAAGTGAGCTTAATACGCTGGAAACCCTCTTGGAAGGAGCTTACTTAATTGGGGAGATTACCCCAAAATTATCTGACAAAATTGTAAGCTACGGAGAACTTTTATCCTCATACATTATTAGTGAGTTCTTCATAGTACAAAAATTAGACTCTTTTCACAAAGATGTAAGAGAAATTATTAAAACGAACGACTCCTTTGGAAAGGCAGCAGTTAATTTTGAGTTGACAAATGCTAACAGTATAAACTATTTTTCACAGGCACCCCAAAAAATTATTGTGGTTGCCGGATTCATTGCATCCTCTGTTCAAGGAAATTCAACAACACTCGGTAGAGGGGGCTCTGATTACACAGCGGCGATTATTGCAGGAGCGATAGATGCCGAAATTTTAGAAATTTGGACCGATGTTAGTGGTATGTTTACTGCTAATCCAAAGCTGGTGAAACAAGCTGTAGCTATACCTCATATTTCCTATGAGGAAGCCATGGAATTATCACATTTTGGGGCTAAGGTACTCTATCCACCAACTATTCAACCCGTTCTTTCAAAGGGAATCTCCATACGCATCAAGAATACGTTTGATCCTGAAGCAGCTGGTACCTTGATAACCAAAAATCAGAATGAAAAGGGGAAAACGGTTCGTGGAATTAGTCATATTGAAAATATTTCATTGGTATCTTTGGAGGGCTCAGGTATGGTAGGTATTCCAGGTATTTCTAAACGCTTTTTTGAAGTACTCTCACAAGCTAACATTAGCGCAGTTCTAATTACACAAGCATCTTCTGAACATTCCATTTGTGTGGGTTTATCTTCTAATGATGCCGTAAAAGCAGTTACTATAGTAAACGAGGAATTCGAGTACGAAATATCCCTTGGAAAAATTAATCCGGTAATTTCAGAAGATCATATGGCCGTCATTGCGCTTGTTGGAGATAATATGAAGAATCACCAGGGATTAAGTGGAAAAATGTTTAGTACTTTAGGGAAAAACAATGTTAACATTAGGGTTATTGCACAGGGAGCATCGGAAAGGAACATTTCCGCTGTAATCAATAAGGATGATGTTAAAAAGGCGCTAAACGCACTTCATGAAGAATTTTTTGAAGAGAACATAAAACAGTTGAACCTTTTTGTGATGGGTGTTGGTAATGTGGGTGCCAAATTCTTAAAGCAGATATACCAACAACGCAAGTACTTAAAAGAGAATTTAAAACTCAATATCCGCGTTATTGGAATTTCTAATTCAAGAACTATGGTTTTTGATGACAATGGTATTTCTTTAAAAGATTGGGAAGTTACGCTTGCTGAAGGTGTAAAGGCAGATAAAGCGGTTTTCTTTAACGTAATCAATCAACTAAATTATCGCAATAGCATATTTGTAGATAACACAGCAAGTCCGGAAGTTGCCCAAACGTATGCGTCTTACCTAAAGAATAGTATATCGGTAGTAACCTGTAATAAAATTGCTTGTTCTTCGGTTTATGATAACTACAAAGAATTGAAAGATTTAGCTCGTAAATACAACGCTCCCTTTTTGTTTGAAACTAATGTTGGTGCAGGATTACCCATAATTGATACGCTAAAAAATATGCTTGCCTCCGGTGATAGGATTTTAAAAATTCAAGCTGTTCTTTCCGGTAGCCTCAACTTTATTTTCAACAATTTCAATAATAAAACCACTTTTCACGATATTGTGAAGCAAGCTCAGGAACAAGGCTATACCGAACCGGATCCTAAAATTGATTTAAGCGGGGTAGATGTGATGCGTAAAATTCTGATTTTAGCACGTGAAAGTGGTCATAAATTAGATATTACTGATATTCAAAATCGAGCTTTTCTTCCTCTTGAAAGTTTAGATACTACATCTAATGAAGCCTTTTTCCATTCTTTAATTGAACATGAAAGCTCGTTTCAAGATATGTATAACAAGGCAGCTCAAGAAGATAGTAAATTAAAATATGTAGCACAATTTGAAAATGGGTTGGCAAGTGTGGGTCTTCAACATATTCCAAGAGGACATGATTTCTACAACCTGGAAGGAAGTGATAATATTGTTTTGTTTTATACCGAGCGATATCCCCATCAACCTTTGATTATTAAAGGTGCGGGGGCAGGCGCTGAGGTCACTGCATCAGGAATCTTTGCAGACATTATCCGAATTGGTAATTTTTAATTATGCAAGAAATTAAAATTTTCTGTCCGGCAACCATTGCTAATGTTTCTTGTGGATTTGATGTTTTGGGGCTACCGCTAGATACAGTTGGAGACGAAATGGTCATCAGAAAAACAGCCATTAAAGGAATAAAAATAACCAAGATTATAGGGCAAAAACTACCTATAGAAACTCATCTAAATGTTGCAGGTGTGGCCGGATTAGCGCTATTATCACAAAGCAATTACGAAGGTGGTTTTGAGATAGAAATTTACAAAAAAATTAAAGCAGGCAGTGGTATCGGAAGCAGCGCTGCAAGCTCTACCGGAGCAGTATGGGGAATAAATAAGTTATTGGGGGATTCTTTCTCTTCTTTAGAGCTGGTAAAATTTGCCATGGAAGGAGAACGTTTAGCAAGCGGAGTGGCACATGCCGATAATGTGGCTCCGGCCCTATTTGGAGGTTTTACCTTAGTTCGTAGCTACAATCCTTTAGACATTGTACAAATAAACACACCACCAAAATTATTTGCAACAGTTATTCATCCTCAAATTGAAGTCAAAACATCAGACTCTCGAAAAATATTAAAAACAACTATTTCTCTGGAAAATGGCATTAAACAATGGGGTAATCTTGCGGGACTTATAGCAGGCTTATATAAGGAGGATTATGATTTAATAAGCCGTTCTTTGGAAGACCACATCATTGAACCCATAAGAGCTATCTTAATTCCGGGTTTTGACATGGTGAAATCTGCATCTATTGCTGCAGGGGCTCTTGGTTGTGGTATCTCAGGTTCGGGTCCATCTATTTTTGCACTGAGCAAAGGAGAAGAAAATGCACAAAAAGTTGCTGTAGCTATGGAACAAGTGTTTAAGAAAATTGGAATAGACTATGACATTCATGTATCAAAAATTAATACAGAGGGTATCAAAATCCTAAAATGATAAATTTTAGTATCTCTAATTAATTTTATCATAATTCAACCTTTAAAATTAAAAAAAAATAGTCCTAAACATCGTAGCGGAAGGGCATTTAGGTATATTTATAAGCGAGGTAACTACAGCTTAAATTTAACCAATGAATTTCTATAGTTTAAACAAAAAAGCACCTGAGGTGTCTTTCAAAGACGCTGTGATTGCTGGCATTGCGCCAGATCGAGGTTTATATTTTCCAAAGGAGATTGTTCCTTTGCCTACAAGTTTGTTTGATCAAATTGAACAGCTTTCAGACCACGAAATTGGATTTCGGGTCATACAACAGTTTGTGGGCGAAACCATCCCTGAAAATGTTTTAAAAGAAATTATTGCAGACGTTTTAGACTTCAATTTCCCTCTGATTGAACTAGAGGATAATGTTGCATCTTTAGAACTGTTTCATGGTCCTACGTTTGCTTTTAAAGATGTAGGCGCTCGTTTTATGGCAAGATGCTTAGGTCATTTTTCTACAGATAGCAAATCAGATATAACTGTCTTAGTCGCTACCTCAGGAGATACCGGAGGCGCAGTAGCAAGTGGTTTTTTAGAAGTTAGTGGAGTAAATGTGGTTATCTTATATCCCAGTGGTAAAATTAGTGATATCCAGGAGAAACAATTGACTACGCTGGGCAAAAATATTACAGCTTTAGAGGTTAATGGCACATTTGATGACTGTCAGGATATGGTAAAAACTGCCTTCATGGATACAGACATTAATAAAAAAATAAAGTTAACATCTGCAAACTCCATCAATGTAGGCAGATGGTTACCTCAAATGTTTTACTACTTTCTGGCTTATAAACAATTAAAATCAAAGCATAAAGAGCTTGTATTTTCTGTTCCAAGTGGAAACTTTGGAAATGTTTGCGCCGGGTTATTAGCTAAACAATTGGGACTTCCTGTAGTACATTTTGTAGCAGCAACAAATAATAATGCCATAGTGCCCAACTTTATGGAAAGTGGAGTATACCACCCCAAACCATCTGTTGCAACTATTTCTAATGCTATGGATGTTGGTGATCCTAGTAATTTTATTCGCATCCGCCATTTATTTAATGATGACTTAGCGCTATTAAGAGAAAACCTTTCATCTTATTCGTTTACGGATGAACAGACAAAAGGAGCTATGCGAAAAATCTACAATGAAAATACTTATGTTGCAGATCCGCATGGCGCTGTGGCCTATCTGGGACTTAAAAAATATCAGGAAAGTCACCCGAATACTTATGGCATCTTTCTCGAGACTGCACATCCGGTAAAATTCTTAGACATTGTAGAAGATACAATCAGGGAAAATATTGAATTACCCGAAAAAATTGCCAAATTAATGGACAAGAAAAAGAAGTCCATCAAGATTGCTGATTACATTGAGTTCAAAAACTACCTATTCATGTCTTAAGTGCTTTTCTCCTTTCAGAAAGAAATGGATCAAGGAAACTATTCTTTAGTCTAAAAGTTTAGAAATCTTTGGGACGCTAACGGTTAATTTTCGATAAATTTGCCATTCTAATTTAGGAATATGAAAAACACAGCTTTACGAGAAATACATGAAAAACTTGGCGCCAAACTAGTACCTTTTGCAGGATACAACATGCCTGTTTCTTATGAGGGAGTAACTATAGAGCATGAAACCGTTCGAAAAGGTGTAGGTGTTTTTGATGTTTCTCATATGGGAGAGTTTTTGATTACTGGTCCCAAGGCACTCGATTTAATACAACGTGTTTCTTCCAATGATGCATCTAACCTGACTATTGGAAAAGCTCAATACAGTTGTTTACCTAATGAAACTGGTGGTATTGTAGATGATTTAATTGTTTATAAAATAAAAGAGGAGCAATACCTCCTGGTTGTAAATGCTGCAAACATTGAAAAAGACTGGGAGCATATTTCAAAGTATAATGAAAATTATGGAGCGGAAATGCGAAATATTTCAGAAGAATATTCGCTTCTGGCCATTCAGGGGCCAAAGGCAATTGACGCCATGCAATCATTAACTTCTATTAATTTATCAAGTATCAAATTTTATACTTTTGAAATTGGAGAGTTTGCAGGTATACCCCATGTAATTATTTCGGCAACGGGCTATACCGGATCCGGTGGATTTGAAATTTACTGTAAAAACGATGAAGTAAAACAAATTTGGGAACGCGTTTTTGAAGCAGGCGCTGCATACAACATAAAACCTATTGGTCTCGCGGCAAGGGACACTTTGCGTCTGGAAATGGGATATTGCCTTTACGGAAATGACATAGATGACACAACTTCCCCTCTTGAAGCAGGTTTAGGTTGGATAACCAAATTTAATAAGGATTTTGTAAATGCAGAAGCACTTGCACAGCAAAAAGCATTAGGTCTAAAACGAAAACTTATTGCGTTTGAGTTGGATGAAAGAGGTATCCCCAGACATGATTATGAAATTGCAGATAAGGATGGATTTATCATTGGCAGAGTAACTTCCGGTACTATGTCCCCGTCTTTAAGTAAAGGTATTGGTTTGGGCTACGTTTTAACCGCCTATTCTGAGATTGGAAGTAAAATATATATACAAATAAGGAAAAATACCATACCGGCCACTGTTGTAAGGCTCCCCTTTTACAAAGGATAATTCATTGCAGTAGAAGTAAGTAAAATGAAGAAAATACTCATCTTGGGGGGTAGCGGGTTTATTGGAAATGCCATTTATAAAGAGCTTTGCTCCTATTTTGATACGTATGGTACTTATTTTTCTCAGTCCAAAAATTTTGAAAACAATAGACAATTCGTCAATTACAATCTTGAGGAGGACGATATATATACCATTTTAGAACAACTTAGGCCACAAATTATCGTCTCTGCTCTCCGAGGTAATTTTGAAGCCCAAATTGTGGCACATCAACATATTGCACAATATCTTATGGAGCATGATTGCCAACTGTGTTTTATTTCTGCCTCTAACGTCTTTGATGCATACAGCAAATATCCATCCTATGAAAATGATAAGACCTTATCAGAGAGCATATATGGAAGATTCAAAATAAAAATAGAAAATCTATTGCTGCGTTTGCCTAAGGAAAAGTCAATCATTATCCGGTTGCCAATGGTTTTTGGAAATAAATCACCAAGAATAAAAGAGTTAAAAACAGCACTGGCTCAAAAAGAACCTATTGAAGTCTTTCCGAATCTTATTATTAACGTCACTAACGATGACAGGCTTACACAACAAATTCATTACCTTATCAATAGAAAAAAAAGCGGTATTTACCATTTAGGTAGTATCGATTTGGTGCATCATGAGGATTTTATTAAAGATATTATAAAACGTATTGGGTTCTTTGAAAAGGTTATTTACAAACAGGTATTTACAACAAACGAAGAACGGTATCTGGCAGTTCTACCAAAAGAGAATAAACTACCCAAAAACTTACAAGTACGCTACCAACAAGTAATAGACCACCATGTGATAAGTTAAATATTTTGAAAAAAGTACGGCGTATTAAAGACCTTAATTCCTTTTCCTTAACTTTAGAAAAACAACTGATTATGAGCAAATTGAGTATAGAACAAATAGAAGAAAAATTGGAACAACTCGATGGATGGGAATATGTGGATGGTGCCATTGAAACCTCATTCGAATTTAAAAATTTTAAAGAAGCTTTTTCTGTAATGACGCGAATTGCATTTGAATGTGAATCTCAAAACCATCATCCTGATTGGAGCAATGTATACAATTCGCTACACATTCGCTTAAATACCCATGATGCGGAAGGGGTTACTGAAAAAGACTTTAAATTAGCCAAAGCAATTGAAGCTATAATTGACGTTAGTTAGGACATATTGTTAAAAAATGGTCATTTGCAAGGGCAGTAAAATTTCCTAAATTTGCCACCATTCAAATTTAATACTTTAAGAAATGGGAAGAGCTTTTGAGTTTAGAAAAGCAAGAAAGATGAAACGTTGGTCTGCGATGTCTAAAGCCTTTACACGGATAGGTAAAGACATTGTTATGGCAGTAAAAGAAGGTGGACCGGATCCTCACTCCAACTCAAGACTTAGGGCTGTCATACAGAATGCCAAATCGGTGAACATGCCTAAAGAAAATGTGGAACGTGCCATAAAAAAGGCAAGTGATAAGACTCAGGGCGATTATAAAGAAGTATTGTTTGAAGGCTATGCCCCCCATGGAATCGCGATCTTAATAGAAACTGCAACAGATAATAATACAAGAACTGTTGCTAATATCAGGAGCTATTTTAATAAATGTAACGGAAGTTTGGGAACCTCAGGATCGGTTGAGTTTATGTTTGATCATACTTGTAATTTTAGAATAAATGCACAAGGTCTTGATCCTGAAGAACTAGAATTGGAAATGATTGATTTCGGAGCAGAAGAGGTATTTGCAGATGAAGATGGGATTTTGATTTATGCTCCTTTTGAAAGTTTTGGTGCCATACAGAAGGAATTAGAAGCCAGAGGAATAGAAATTTTATCCTCAGGATTTGAGCGTATTCCTCAAGTTACTAAAGCATTGAATGAGGAACAAATTGCAGATGTGGAAAAGCTTCTGGAGAAAATAGAAGAAGATGATGATGTACAAAACGTGTATCATACTATGCAAGAGTAATTCTATTTTAATAAAAGCTATTCTCAGGAATCCTACCTACTACCCCTTTAAAAAAAGACATATAGGTTTCAAAATCGGCTTCTTTATTAGAAGTTGGCCACTGAGGCTCAGAAAGTTTTATCTGTTTTTTACCAAAATCAAATGCAACCAACACAATAGGAACCTTGGCTTCTTTGGCTATAAAATAAAACCCTGTTTTCCATGTGGTGACTTTCTTCCGGGTACCTTCCGGGGATAGTGCAAGTCTAAAAACTTTTCGCTCAGTAAAAAGTTTCGCAGTAGCTTTAACCGTATCGCTATTTTTACTTCTATCTATTGGTGCTCCGCCTGTCCACCTAAAAAACCATCCGAAGGGAGGTTTAAATAAACTCGCTTTTCCGATATAATTAATCTCTTCATTAAATACTTTTCGGATAAGTAACCCAAGAAAAAAATCAACCCAACTGGTATGAGGAACAACTATAAATACGCATTTATCAAGTTTTGGAAAACTACCTACTAATTTCCATCCCAAGACTTGAAAATAGACAAATTTGGCCAATACTTGCATACTTTTTTACCTATAAATTGGCCTAAATAATTGCCACTACACCAAATAATTGCAACACAAAAATAGATTTCAGATTATAGAAATGACTCAAAAACTATATTTTCCGGTAAATCTCCTTTATTTGTTGCGGTGTTATAATACTTGCCCAATTTTTTCCTAATGCATTCTCCCACAGAGGTTCTAGGCTTAGGGCTACACTGGTTAACATATCAAAATCATCTTCACTCAAGCTTTTACAAATTCCTTTAGGAAGTTCTATTCCCTGCCTGATTCTCATTTGATTAAAAAGCAGTACTCCATCCGGATAAAATTCTTCTAAATACTGAAAGACCAAACAATTGCCAATACCATGTTTAATTCCAAGAACATAGGAAAGCCCATAACTTAATGCATGTGCCACCCCTACTTGGGAATAGGCTATACTCATACCACCGTGCCAGGAAGCCATCATCAATTTGTCGCGGGATTCCTCAAGAGACAAATTCCCCAAATATACCTCCATACACATTTCAAGTGCCTTTTCTCCATAACTTTGACTAAAAGCATTTAAGTACGTCCCGTTTAATGATTCAATACAATGAATAAAACAATCCATCCCGGTATAAAACCATTGTTCTTTACTGACTCCTTGAGTTAAATCTGGGTCTAGTACCACTTGATCAAAAACGGTATAATCAGAATTAATTCCCAATTTTTTTTCGGGACCCAACAGAACGGTAGTGCGTGAAACCTCCGCGCCGGTACCACTAATGGTTGGTACTCCAACATGATAAATAGCCGGTTTTTCAATTAGATCCCATCCCTGATAATCCTGTGCCTTACCTTTATTAGTTAGTAAGAGGGAAACAGCTTTGGCTAAATCAAGCACAGTACCACCACCAATACCAATTATTCCTGACGGTAATTCAGTAAAGCGATTCTTAATTTCTGCTACCAGAGCATCTACCTGTTCCGTCTTAGGTTCCTCTTCTGCAGATATAAAAATTAGCTGATCATTAAATAATTGCGGAATACGGGAAATAAGTTCCTTGCCTTCAAACACATCATCCACCAGAAAAATACAAGGAGCATCAGAATTTCTACGCTTTGGTAATAAAATATCTCCCAACTGATCAAAACTTCCATTTCCAAAAACTACTTTGGGAACCATAGGAAAGTTTCTATACCTAATACTTTTCTTTTGAGGCATATGATCTACATCAAAACGTTTATTCAAATTCATGCGCTAAGGTAAATATTTTAAAATATCTGATATCTTGTTTAAAGTGAGGTGATTATTTGTTTGCACTTGGCCCTCAACTTCTTCATGCTTCCAAGTGGTGTGGAACGGTATATGGACAGCTTTTGCACCAATGTTTAGTATGGGCAAAACGTCTGATTTTAAAGAGTTTCCAAGCATTAGGAACTCACTTACATTAATTTCCAGATGATTCAATAAATTCTTATAATTTTCTTCTTTTTTATCGCTTAACACCTCCACGTGGTGAAAATATTTCGATAATCCGGACCGCTCCAGCTTTCGTTCCTGATCTAGTAAGTCACCTTTTGTAAGGACAATTAAGCGGTATTTGTCTACAAGTGCCTGTAAGACTTCCTCAACTCCGTCTAAAACTTCCACAGGATGTGCAATCATAATTTTACCAAGATTCAGAATATCTAAAATGGTGTTTTGCGAAACCTTATTATTTGAAATCTCCAAAGCCGATTCTATCATGGACAGCATAAAACCTTTAATCCCATATCCATATAATTCCAAGTTTTTAATCTCTGTCTTAAACAACTCCTGATCAATCTGATTCTTGGTTTCATAGCTTTCCAATAGATTGGCAAACTCATCTTCAACGGTTCTAAAGTAAGTCTCATTTACCCATAGTGTATCGTCTGCATCAAAACCTATCACCTTAATTTTGCTGTAATCTATTTCCATACTTTTCTTGCCATTTCTAAATCTTCCGGGGTATCTATTTCAATCCCAACCACTGAAGTTTCTACCATTTTAATCTTTTTCCCGTATTCTAAGTAGCGAATGGCTTCTATTTTTTCTGTTGCCTCTAATGGTAACATAGGTAAACGCTGAAAATCCATTAATGCACTTTTCCTAAAGGCGTAAATTCCTTTATGCTTAAAGTAGGAAGCCTGAAATTCCTGTGCTCTGGGATATGGAATTGGTGACCGAGAAAAGTATAGTGCAAAATTCCGGTTATCTGTGATAACTTTAACTGTATTTGGATTATTTATTTCTTCCTCATTGGTAATCCTAACCATTAACGAAGCTAAATCTATACTAAGATCATTGTCCATTTTAAAAACATCAAGTAGACCAATAAGACTCTCCTTTTCCGTAAAGGGTTCATCTCCTTGCACATTAACTATAATATCTACATCCATATTCTCAACAGCTTCTGCAATCCGATCACTACCACACTGGTGCTCATTTCTACTCATCAAAGCTTTGCCTCCGGCATTGATAATGGTATCAAAAATAACACTACTATCGGTCACAACATAAACGGAATCGAAAAGGCCTGTATCTATTGTTGCTTCATAAGTTCTTAAGATGACAGGTTTCCCTAATAAATCCTGCATCAATTTTGCCGGAAATCTTGAGGCTGCGTAACGTGCAGGTATCATGGCTATAACTTTCATGTGTATATCTCTATTTGCTTTTAGTGGGCACACCCCGCATGAACCGTCCGACAGGTGGAACGCCTATTATTATCCCACTGATTGTACTAGATAACTTTGCCATCGGTGTTACATGTCTTCTATCAAAATCCTTTATTAAGTTTTTGGTCTCAATTTTCTAAAGGTACGAAACAGCAAAAATAAAATAATCAAAACCAAAAATGCTGCCAAAATTGGAGCGAAAATTGATGCCATAGAAACTATAACTGCAGTTCCTGTTTCTACTGTAGAAATGAGCGGATTTGCAAGACCTCCTGTAGTACCTGTGGAAGCCAACCTGCCTGTTGCGGATGCTCCTTTAATTGCAGTTGCCGTACCACCACCTGCAATTATTGCTAACGACCAGGTGACCAAAGGATCTAAATTGGCAGCAGTGGCTACCATCACTGCGGTTCCTGCAATAGCTGCTAAAGGAATGGCTATACTGTCTAAAAGATTATCGACCCAAGGAATAAAATAAGCACCTATTTCCAACAACATGGCCACCCCTAAGGCAATCACGGCAGTTAAACTTCCTATCCATTCCCAATTATCATTAAGTTCCCATAGACCAAAATAAGAAGCCAAGCTCAAAACAAATAAGGGTAAAAAAACACGAAAACCTACAGAGGCAGCCAACCCAATTCCCAAAAAAATACTTATTACGGTTTCCGAAGTCATTTTTATTGTTTTGACTAATTTAAGGTATTCCTATTCAACAAAAAAATTGTCCTTAAATCCTATCAAATACAACTGACGTTTGGCTCTTGTAACGGCGGTGTATAACCATCTGAGATACTCTTTATCAGGACCATTAGGCAAATAAGGTTGTTCTACAAAGACAGTGTCCCACTGGCCTCCTTGCGACTTATGACAGGTAATAGCATAAGAAAACTTTACTTGTAAGGCATTAAAATATTTATTGTTCTTAACGCCTAAGAACTTTTTATATTTGGAAGTTTCATTAGCATAATCCTTTAAGACTTCCTGGTATAATTTATTTCCATCGTCATAGGAGAGCGAAGGCGTCTCTGCCTGTATAGTATCTAGTAATAATACCGTATCAAATGGTGGTTGATTGGCATAATCTACCATCTTTACCTTTACTTCAGCAAATTTAAAGCTGTAGAGTTCTTTAATGGCATAGATTTCCAGGACTTCTATAATATCGCCATTCGCTATAAATCCTGCTTCGGAATTTGTCTTTAACCAAAAATAATTGTTCTTTACCACCATCATATAGTCTCCGGAGGCAAGATCATTCTCCAAAAAAAGAATTCTGGTACGGATATTTTCGTTGTACAAATTGGCTCTTTTATTAGACCGTACAATGATTGCTGTTTCCTCTTTACCGTTTTGCGCATAGGCACTATCAATAGCATCCTGTATTTCGGCTCCATCAATAAGTCGAACAATATCCTTGTACTCTCCTAAATTAAACTGAAATGATTCAAAATAATCTCCCTCCAATTGCTTTCTCAGGTGCGTGGCGTTGACCAATATTCCTGAATCCTCTGCTTGGCGCACAACTTCATTTAATTCTAAATGAATTACTTCTTTATTGTAGTTCAGCTCCAATTGGCTCGCATCCAATGCCGGACTTACTGCTAAGTTAACAGGCGGTAACTGCGCGGTATCGCCGATTAACACCAATTTGCAGTTGTGCCCACTGTATACAAAAAGCAAGAGATCATCTAACAACGAACCGTTTTCAAATAATTTTGAATCGGCCGGTGTATTTGAAATCATAGAGGCTTCATCCACAATAAAAATGGTATTGCGATGTTTGTTAGGAGCCATAACAAACTGTACCCCGCCTCCACTTTGGCTTTTAGGAAAATAGATTTTTCTATGTATGGTAAAAGAAGGGTTATTAGCGTAATTCGACATTACCTTAGCAGCCCTGCCTGTGGGCGCCATTAATACTGCACTACAACCTGTTTTAGGTAAATTATTTACAAGGGTACCTACAAGGGTAGTCTTTCCGGTACCCGCAAAACCTTTGAGTAAAAAAATAGATTCGTTATTTTTGGAAAGTATAAAATTCGCAATTTTTTCCAAGGCCAGGGCCTGCTGTTCCGTTGGTTGGTGTGGAAATTTTTCTTCCAGTAAATGATAAAAAGATGTAGCTGTGAGTAAGGGCATAGGCTTCCAAAGATAATCATGATTTTTGGGTGAAAACCTTTTCCGATTAAAAAAAAATTGTAGATTTGTGATAACCACTAAATTTAATTAACACTTATAAAATGAAGACCATAATACAAGTAGTACTTTGGATTGCATGCGTTGGACTGGGTTATTTAATCTACAATTCGGTAAACGCTCCTATAGAGTTTAAGAATGTTAAACAAGAGCGTTTTGCTAAAGTTGTTGCTAATCTAAAAGATATAAGAAACGCTCAGGAGGCTTACAAAACGGTAAACGGTAAATTCGCAAATGACTTCCCTTCCTTGATAAGTTTTATAGAAACGGGTAAATATATTATTACCCAACAACGTGATTCCTCTTATATGGAGTTTGACAAGGCTTACGGTATAGATCTTCTAAAAGAAGTAAAAATAATTGACACCCTAGGGTTTGTTTCTGTCAAAGATTCACTATTCAAAAAAGACGATCGCTACAAAACCATGATGAATGTGCCCTTTGCTCCGGGTGGTGAGAAATTTGAAATGCAAGCTGGCACAATAGATAAAAGCGGCTACCGTGCGTCCGTCTTTGAAGCTAAAGTAAAAAAGAATATTGTTTTGCACGATCAACCTGCAGATCTTGTAGCAAGGGAAAATGTACAAATAAATGTTGAAGAAGTTAACGGTGATGAAATTAGGGTTGGTTCAATGAACGACGTAAGTACCAATGGTAACTGGCCCCCTATATATGACAAACGAGGAGACCAATAGCAGTAGAGAACATACGGCATCGGATTATAACAAGTTGTCCATTCAAGTTAGCTTGAGTGGACTTTCTTTTTGTGTGCTTGATATTATTGGCAATAGGATATTAACTTCTGAAAATGTGGTGTTTGAAAAAGAGTTATCTCCTTATGAAGTTCAAAAGCAATTAAAAGGACTATTTGAAAAAAGTCAAGTTCATAAAATTGCCTTTTCTGAAATTGTTGTAATTCATAGAAACAATTTGTTTAGTTTAGTGCCAAAGGCACTTTTTGATCCCAAAGAACTTCCTAATTATTTAAAATTCAACACAAAAATATTGGCCAACGACCTTATTGTGTATGATGAGATTGAAAGTCATGAAATGATAATGGTTTACGTTCCGTTTGTAAATATCAATAATTACATTTACGATCTTTTTGGTGAATTTGAATTTAAGCATAATGGTACCGTGCTAATACAAACCTTGCTAAACATCCAAAATAACGGTAGTGAGCCTGTTTGTTACGTTAATGTATTGGAAAATCAAATGGACCTAACGGTGGTATACCAAAAAAAATTGGTGCTGTATAATAGTCATAGCTTTGTTACCAAAGAAGATTTTATATACTATCTGCTCTTTACTTTGGAACAGTTAAAATTAGATCCGGAAACTGTCAAGTTAAAACTTTTTGGATCTATAGAAGAAGGAGATAATCTGTATGCCATTTGCTATACTTATATTAAAAATATTTCCATATTTATTCCAACGCATACTTCGTATCATGCAGTAGATTTTGCTGATGACTCAATTGATTTTGCTGTATTAAATTCACTCTAATGCGGATTATTTCGGGTAACCACAAAGGTAGAAGTATACGAGCACCCAAAAATTTACCTGTACGTCCCACAACAGACATGGCCAAAGAGGCGCTCTTTAACATTTTAAACAATCGTTTCTATTTTGCCGAACTTACTATTTTAGATCTTTTTTCCGGAACAGGGAACATTAGCTATGAATTTGCGTCCAGAGGTGTTCCAAGAATCATTGCGGTTGATGTTAATGGTGGTTGTACACAATTTGTAGAAAAAACAACTAAACTTTTAGATTTACCCATTCAGGTAATACAAAGTGATGTTTTCCACTATTTAATGAAAACAGAAGAGAAACTAGATCTCATCTTTGCAGATCCTCCTTATGACATGGCCTTATCTGATTTTGAGAATATCGCTACTTTGGTCTTCTCCAAACAATTACTTCTTAAAGATGGTATTCTTATCATTGAACATTCAAAACACATGAATCTATCTCATGTACCCAACTTTTCTCACGTAAGAAAGTATGGCAACAGTGTTTTTAGTTTTTTTGAAATAACCTAAAAACTCAATTAGATTGTAAACCTTATATTTGTAATATAGGCATAGGGTATTGAGAACTACGCCTTTTACATCTATTTAGAATGCTTTTTTCATTAATAAAATGGATACAAATGAATAATACCTTAAAAGAATTAAAGAACATTGTTTCGGAAAGTTGTGTAACAATTATTTTAAATACACACAGAACAAAGCCGGACAATCTTAAAGATGGGCTTACTTTAAAAAATCTGGTAAAGGAAGCTGAAACCAGATTATTAGCTGATGAAAGTAAACGAGAAGCCAAAAAGTTAATCGACAAATTAAACACCCTTGTTGCAAGTATAGACCATAATTTTAATTTAGAAAGTCTAATACTTTTTGTGAATGAAAATATTTCTCAATATGTGAGATTGCCAATATCCGTTGAAGACCGCGTGGTAATAGACCATACTTTTGCTACAAGAGATTTGGTAAGAGCCTTACACTTTGAAGCCAATTACTATGTTTTAGTACTTAGTCAACAAAAGGTACGTTTAATTGAAGCATTTAATGATAAGGTTATTGAAGAAGTGGGCTCCCCTTTCCCAATTGTAAATACTAAATTTTTCTCCACCAACAAAGCAGAACTTTCCAATGCAAGCAGACAAACCAATCTGGTCAATGAGTTTTTTAATAGTGTAGATAAAGAAGTAAATACAATTCGCAAACAAAATAGCCTACCAGTTTTAATATGCAGTGAAGATGGAAATTATCATGAATATCTTAAAATTGCCGATCAAAAAAACAGCATTTTAGATACCTATTTAAACAAAAATAGACTTGACGAAAAGGACCATGCCATTGTAAACGAAGCCTGGAAAATTGTTCAGGAATACACTAAAAAGAAAAACAGCGATAGAAAGTCAGAGCTTTTAAAAGCAGTTACTGCAAACAAATTTTTAAGCGATATTAACGAGATATGGAAGGCTGTTTTGGAGGGGCGCGTACAAACCGTTTTCATGGAGCAAGGTCTTTTTCAACCGGCTATTTTAGCAAATAACCAAATAACCCTTGTCTCTAATGAGGAACGTGTAAACAAAGAAGTTATTGATGATATCTACGACGAAATTATTGAAAACAATATGAATTTTGGTGGCGACGTGGTTTTCTTAGAAAAGGAAGAACTGAAAAAATTTAATGGTTTTGGTGCTACAACACGTTATTAATGCGGTTTTTTTAGTATCCCACTGAAAGTTTTATGAAAATCAGGTCTTTGTATATCTTGATAGGATTGATTAAAGGTGAAATTTTAAATATAATTGCTACTAATTTTAAATTTTTATGCCAAACAAAAAAATCCTAGTTACCCGAAAATTTCCGAAAATAGGTGCTGAATTATTGCGAAACGCGGGTTTTGAAGTAACGGAATGGAGTGAAGACCGACCTATGGAGCATCCGGAACTTTTGGAAAAAGCTAAAGAGCACAATGCACTTTTTTGTACCCTCTCCGATAAACTAGACAAAGAATTTTTAAATGAATGCGCTCATCTGGACATTATCTCACAGTTTGCCGTGGGTTATGACAATATTGATATCCCGGAAGCTACAAGGTTAGATATTGCAATTGGTAATACCCCGGGTGCTATGAGCAATGCAACCGCAGATACCGCCTTTGGTTTACTCTTGGCTACTTCCCGTAAAATGTTCTTTATGCATAAATCCATCATTAAAGGTGATTGGGGCTATTTTAAACCTAACGCTCATCTGGGTATAGAGCTTAACAATAAAACTTTGGGTATTTACGGTCTTGGGCGCATTGGTATGGAAATGGCCAAACGTTGTAAAGGAGCTTATGATATGGATATTATTTACCATAATCGAACTCGAAATTTGGAGGCAGAAAAACTTTTTAATGCGCAATATGTATCTTTTGAAGAGTTATTATCAAAAAGCGATGTGATTTCGGTTCATACAGCTTTAACAGAGGAAACCAAAGGTGTTTTTAATAAAGTTGCATTTAACCAAATGAAATCAAGTGCAATCTTCATCAATACAGCTAGAGGTGGTATTCATACTGAAGTCGATTTGATTAAAGCACTACGGGATGGAACCATCTGGGGAGCGGGACTAGATGTCACCAATCCAGAACCTATGTTATCTGATAATCCCTTATTGGAAATGGAAAATGTTTGTGTTTTACCCCATATTGGTTCCGCAACTGTAGAAGCAAGAAATGAAATGGCCAGAATGGCAGCTACCAATATCATTGAGTTTTATACTAACAATAACGTCCCATATCTTGTAAATCCGGAAGTGATGGAATAAAAATAAAAAGCAGGTCTGTAAGCCGGATTCTGTCGAGCCCTATCATTTATCTGGGATAGTTGTTACCAACTACCTCTAACCGCCTACCCTTCAGCTTGGACGTGCAGCCCTCTTCCAATCCCGAGGTTATCGGAATCGGAGCACTGATTTACATGGCGTTTCACCGTATAGAGTTTACCTGATTTCACTACAGCATTACCTGTACATCCTTTCTGTTGCACTTGTCCTATCCGCGGTTACTTCGACATGCTCCGTAACTAACGGATGACGGGTGTTACCCGCTATACTGCACTTTGGTGTCCGGACTTTCCTCTTCATCCCATATAAAATATGTGATGCAGCGATAAAGCGACCTGCCTAGTGCAAAAGTACAGCAATTGTTGATAAAATAATCCTTAAAGTATCATAAATGAATTCCATACTGAGTTGCTATTTTTATATTTGTACACAGGGACTGGACAGCCAGCTAATGTCCCAAAAAAATTACATTCAGTGGAACCTTTTGTAGTATCGGCATTAAAGTATAGACCTCAAACATTTAAAGACGTTGTGGGGCAACAAACTATTACCAATACGCTTATTAACGCCATTGAAAACAACCACCTGGCTCAGGCACTTCTGTTCTGTGGACCCAGAGGCGTAGGTAAAACCACCTGTGCCCGGATTTTAGCTAAGAAAATTAATGAAAGTGTTACGGAAAACCCCAATGAGGATTTTGCATTTAATATTTTTGAATTGGACGCTGCCTCTAACAATTCGGTAGACGACATTCGGAATTTAACAGATCAGGTACGCATTCCTCCTCAAGTGGGTAAATTTAAAGTTTATATCATTGATGAGGTACATATGCTATCACCAGCAGCCTTCAATGCCTTTTTGAAAACGCTGGAAGAGCCTCCAAAACATGCTATTTTTATACTAGCAACTACAGAGAAGCACAAAATAATACCCACTATTCTTTCTCGTTGTCAAATTTTTGATTTCAAGCGAATTACAGTAAAAGATGCTGCTGCATATTTGAAGTATATTGCTGAAAATCAAGGAATAGAAGCAGAGGATACTGCCCTTCACATTATTGCGCAAAAAGCGGACGGAGCCATGCGGGATGCACTTTCTATCTTTGATAGGGTGGTTAGCTATTCCGGGAAAAAACTTACCCGAAAAGCGGTAACGGAAAATTTGAACGTGCTGGATTATGAAACCTATTTCAGGACTACGGATCTTATTCTTGTTCATGATATCCCTGGTCTTTTTATACTTTTGAATGATACCCTTGCGAAAGGTTTTGACGGGCATCATTTTATCACCGGGTTGGCCTCTCACTTTAGGGATTTAATGGTTTGCCAACACCAGGACACCATAAGCCTTTTGGAGGTTGGACAAGAAACCCAAAAGGATTATTTGGAACAATCCAAGAAAACCTCAATGGCCTTTCTTTTAAAGGCAGTAAACCTTGCCAATGAATGCGATTTGAACTATAAAAACAGCAAGCATCAACGCCTTCTAGTAGAACTTACCCTTATGAAACTTGCCTCCATCAATTTTGAGGGCGAAAAAAAAAATCCTAGTTCCGTAGGTTTTGATAGTGTTTCGGTCGATTTTGTAATCCCTGCTTCGCACTTCAAAAATAAAAATCAATCTAGTAGTCTTGGTAGTTTTAAAAATTCCCTTGCACTTACAACACATAATTCTCATCCGAAATCCGAGGAGGAGGAGGACCTAATAGTTTCAAATACTTTAGAAAGAGTACACAATGGAGCATCAATACAAAATAAGGAACATCAGGCACTCATAATAGATCAGCAATCAGCTGAAGTTACTTCCAGCTTTGCCGCTATTACAGAAAAGATGACCATCAATGTACCCTTAAAAAGGGTTTCCGGATTATCATTGTCCAGTCTTAAAGCAAAAAAAGAACACCAGCTTAATAAGATAGAGGTTGTTCTAGATGAAGGTGATTTACCTAACGACCCCTTTACAGAATTGGAATTACAAGAGCATTGGGCGGTTTTTATTGAAAAATTGGAAGAAGATGGGCGTAAAATTTTAGCCTCAAGTTTGCATTCCGATTTACCAAAACTCCAAGATGAAAACACGATTTGGATAGAATTGCCCAACAGTACCATGAAAAAGGAAGTGGAACGGGATCAGTATGACTTAATGGAATACTTAAAGCTAAAACTCAATAATCACTTTATTAAACTAAAAATTAAGGTTAATGAAGAAAAGGCTCAGAAATATGCGTTTACACCTGAAGAAAAATATGAAAAACTAAGGGAGAAAAATCCGGTTTTAGATATCCTAAAAAAAGAATTTGATCTTGATTTATAATTACAAATGGCTATGCTTGGTTTAAAATTACCTACAGATCCCAGATGGGTAAACATTGTTGAAAAAAACATAGATGAGATTTTAACAGATCATGCCTATTGTGAACAAAAAGCCGCCAGTACGGCAATTTCTTTAATTGTCAGTTTTCCGGAATATCCTGATTTGGTAGAAGAAATGATTGCTTTGTCTCGTGAAGAAATGGCGCATTTTAAAATGGTGCATGACCGAATTCTTGCCCGAGGCCAAAAGTTAGGTAGAGATAGGAAAGACGAATACGTAATAGAGCTTTTAAAATTTTTTCCTAAAGGTGGTAGCAGAACCACTCAGTTGGTGCACCGTCTCTTATTAGCTGCATTAATTGAAGCAAGAAGCTGTGAACGTTTCAGATTACTTTCAGAGCAACTGGAAGACAAAGAACTAGCCGAGTTTTACCGTAAGTTAATGGTCAGTGAAGCTGGGCACTACACACTCTTTTTAGGATTTGCCCGTGACTATGGAAATCGCAAGGAAGTGGATCAAAAATGGACAGCCTTGCTGGAATATGAGGGCGATATCATGAAAAATTTAGGCAAAAACGTAAGTATCCACGGTTAAAACCCTTTGGTAATCCTTAATTCTTTGAGAAATATAATGCCTTAATAATACCATCTGAAAGACCTATTTTTGGTACATGTATTTTCTTAGCTCCACTCCATTTTGCTGCTAACAAATAGATCTTTGCGGCAGGTATAATAACGTCTGCTCTATCCGGATTAAGTCCTAATTCTGATACCCTTTGGTCATAGCTTAGTCCCTCCAAAAGTTGAAGCTGATTTTTAAGCCACACATAAGAAAGTGGCTCCCCTAGCTTTCTTCCGGACATTTTATGAAGTTTATTAATGTTTCCGCCGGAACCTATAATGGAAACCTCAGAAAGGTCCTTTATTGATTCTTTTATCCAACATTCCAATTCCAGCCAACTCTCTTCGCGGACCATACCATTTAATAAACGAACAGTTCCTATTTTGGCCGATTTACTGTCCACAATTTTTCCTCCGGAAAAAAGTGTAAATTCTGTGCTACCTCCACCAACATCAATGTATAAATAAGAATGGTCTTGTTGCAACAAAGTCTTTAAATCGAATGAAGCAATTATTTCGGCCTCCTTTTTTCCATCAATCATTTCAACAACCACCCCCGCTTCTTTTTCAATTCGCTCAATAATTCTAAAACCATTGTTTGCCTCCCTTAGAGCTGAAGTGGCACATGCCCTATATTTTTCTACCCCATTTACATCCATTAGCAGCTTAAAAGCTTTCATCGTATCTATTATTCTCTTTATATTATGCTCAGAAATTTTTCCTACGGTAAATGAATCTTCACCTAAACGTACCGGAACCCTAATTAAGGCACTTTTACGAAACCTAGTTTCCTTATTTTTCTCCTCTATAACGTTATGAGTCAACAAACGTATGGCATTGGAACCAATGTCTATTGCAGCAAACTTTCTTACTTTCACTAAACTTTCAATTTTAATTAGAAATGAGTAATCTTGTGACTTTAATTATTAACATATGAAGTTGCAATGAACTACTCTTTTAATTTATTCGAATAATAATCATAAGTAGCAAACTGTGACCGTAATTTTGGATTTTTATCCCTCCTATACGCATTGTCTTGCTTTTCTGAAAAAACTCTGGCTTTCACATTATCCTTCCAGCAAAGTTCAAAAACATCTGTAATCTCTTGCTTTAAATCTTCATCATAAATAGGACACCCTACTTCTACCCTATAATCCAAATTGCGGGTCATCCAGTCTGCAGAAGAAATATATACCTTAGGGTTTCCGGAATTACTGAAAATAAAAACGCGTGGGTGTTCCAAAAATTTATCCACGATACTTATAGCTTCTATATTTTCGCTCATCCCTTTCACCCCGGGAATCAAACAACAAATACCTCTTATAATAAGCTGAATTTTTACCCCGGCATTACTGGCTTCATACAATTTATCCACCATTTTGTATGAGGTAAAACTGTTCATTTTAATTTTAATATAGGCTTCCTTTCCTGCCTTGGCATTTTTAATCTCCTGGTCAATCAATTTCCGGAATACATTTTTTGTATAATGCGGGGAAACAATTAAGTGTTTGTACTTATTAATTTTATAGGTGGTCTCGAAGAAATCAAAAACTTTGCTCAATTCCTTTAGAATGGGTTCACGTGCTGTGAAAAGGGTATAATCAGTATAAATCCGGGCCGTTGCCTCATTAAAATTACCGGTACTCATAAACCCGTATCTTTTGATTTCCCCGGCTTCTTCTCTTTCAACCAGGCATATTTTACTATGTACCTTTAAACCTCTTACTCCAAAAATAAGTTTTACCCCTTCTGCCTGTAATTGTTCTGCATATTGAATGTTTGCCTGCTCATCAAATCTGGCCTGTAGTTCTATTTGTACTGTTACTTGTTTTCCATTCTTAACGGCGTTAATTAGTGATGCAGCAATTTGAGAATCATCTGCCAAGCGATAAACTGTAATTTTAATATTCTTTACTTTGGGATCCAACGCCGCTTCCCGTAAAAACTTAATAACATAATAAAAGGTTTGGTAAGGAGTATATTGCAAATAATCCTTCTTCGCTACTCTATCAAAAAGGCTACCTTCTAAAGTAAGTCCTTTTACGGGTAATGGTACAATTTTAGGATATAGTAACTCTTTTCTACCCAAACTAGGGAACTTCATATAATCGCGCCTGTTGTGGTATCTTCCCCCGGGAATTACACTGTCTGTATCCTCAATATCCATCTTATCAAGTAAAAATCGTAATGTATCCTTCCCTATGGCCTGATCATAAACAAAACGAACGGGGTCACTAATTTGCCGATGCTCAACACTGGTAGAGATTTTTTCTATAAAACTTTTGCTTAAATCATTATCCATATCCAGCTCTGCATCTCTGGTAATTTTTATCATATGCGCTGAGATAGATTGATAATCAAACATTGTGAAGATATTGTCCAGATTATATCTGATCAAATCATCCAGAAGCATGATATAGCTTTTTTTGTTTTCATTAGGTAACTCCACAAACCGGTTAATTCCTCTGGGTATCTCTATTAAAGCATACCTAACTTCTTTTTTTGTACTGCGTACTTTTGGATCTTTTTTCAAAACCATTTTAACAGCCAAGTAAGCAGCAGTATCCTTGAGCATTGGGAATTCCGTTAGATCATTTAGGATAATGGTCATAAGTACCGGGCTAACCTTTTGAATAAAATAGTCCTTAATAAATTCAGCCTGTTTTTCATTAACCTCATTTTCATTTACAATAAAAATGTTCTTTTTCTCTAGTTCCTTCTCTATGTTTCCCAAGATTGTTAAGCTATCAGCCTGCTGCCTAATTACTATTTCTGTGATTTGATCTAACAAATCTTTTGCTACCTCACCTCCTAAAACACTTTTTCCTTGCTTACCTGCTTCTACAATGCGCTTTACTGTTGCGTAACGCACCTTAAAAAACTCGTCTAGGTTATTACTGAATATTCCCAGAAACCGCAATCTTTCTATTAAGGGTACGTTTTTATCTGCACTTTCCTGTAACACACGCTCATTAAACTGTAACCAGCTAATTTCTCTATTTACATATTGGTATTTGTTAATCATACTGCTATAACTGTTTTGGAAATATGGTTCGAATGGTAACACCCTTTGTTACAGATTTCCAGCTATCCGTATCAAAGTGTAGTTCTACCAAGCCCGCGGTTGGTACATTTTCGATGGGTAAACTTCCCAGCTTATTAACTAAATGAGTAAAAGCATTATTATGCCCAAATAACATTACCGTGCTAGTGGATTCATTTAATTGATTTATAAACTGTAAAACTTTATCACCGGAAAAATCATAGAGATCATCCGCGCAATAGAAGGAATCATAAGGTATCTTTAATTCTCGCAAAAAAATCATGCAGGTAGCTAATGCACGTGCAGCCGGACTCGAATAGATTACATCAACCTGCATTCTATGAGATTTTAATACTTTTGCTACCTTATAAGCCGCTTTAATCCCGCCTTCTTCCAAGGGCCTATCGATATCATCAACCCTATAATCCCAAGTAGATTTTGCATGCCTGACAAAGATTAGTGTTTTCATCTATTCACTTTTTTTTAATTACCATTAGGAATCCGCGGTATGATTGCAATTCCCAAAATATCATCCATTGGTTTGATAAACTCTTTACTAGGCATTTCATAGGAAATTACTATTAGGGTGCGAGTCTTTCTATTTTCCAATTATAGTCCTCCTGCAAGGAATATCTTATTCTATCATGCAGCCTATTTGGCCTTCCTTGCCAAAACTCTATTGATATTGGTTTTACTATGTACCCTCCCCAATATGAGGGTCGTGTTATTTCTTTGTTTTGATATTGCAGCTCCAATTGTTTTAATTTATCTTCTAAAATTTCCCGAGAAGCTATTACGCTGCTCTGCTCAGAGACAATTGCGCCTAATTTACTGCCCTCCGGCCTAGATTCAAAATAGCCATCTGATAAATTTTCTGAAATTTTCTCCGCTACACCTTTTATAATTACCTGCCGCTCCATACTTGGCCAAAAAAACGAAAGACAGACTTTTGGGTTTCGAGAAATAGCCATACCCTTTTCACTTTTATAATTGGTGTAAAAAATAAAGCCTTCATATGTATATTTTTTTAATAATACCACTCTGGCTTTTGGAAAACCATCCAAGCCCAGCGTGGAAACCGACATAGCATTTGGTTCGTCAACGCTCTCAGATGCTTCTACCTCATAAAACCACTTTTGAAACAACTCCATAGGGTTATCCGAAATAGTATCTTCTGTTAATGAACTTTTTTTGTAGATTTTTCTATAATTTCCCAAGTCTTTTTGCATGGATAAAAGCTAATTTATGTCTTTTAACAAAGTTGCATAAAAGAATGCAAAACAGGAAAGTTCTGCCCGTATTTTATAAAAAATTCGAGGTGGCTTAAAACTCGAAGACTTTACCATCTTTTGCGAGTTCCACATGGGAAAATAATTCTTCAGCCTCTTCCTTAAAAGAATCTAATTCACCATATCGGGTAGAATAATGACCCAATATCAGTGTTCCGACATTTGCCTTTGTAGCAATTTGTGCCGCCTCTCTAGCGGTTGCGTGTTTTGTTTTAACAGCTAGGTCGGCCTCAGATTGCAAAAAAGTAGCTTCATGATACAAAACATCTGAATTCTTTATGATAGGAATTATGGCTGTATTGTAAGCAGTATCACTACAATAAGCGTAGCTCTTGGGTTTTGGGGGATCAAAACTGAGTACTGAATTAGGTATGTGTGTTCCATTCTCCATCACAATGTCTCTTCCGTTCTTGATATTTTGAAAATAGCACGTGTCTATCTTAAATCGCGCAACCGCCTCCACATTTAATTTTCTTTCTGCCGGTTTTTCCTGAAATAAGAAGCCATTAGTATAAATTCTATGGACAAGTGGAATGGTCTTTACTATAACTTTTTCGTTTTCAAATATAACCTTAGACTCAGATGATTTTAATTCATGAAAAACAAGAGGATAATTGGTCCATGAGTCGCCCAATTTTAATAGTAACGTAATTGCCTCCTTAATACCTGTAGGCCCGTAAATATGTAGTTCTTTTTCCCTACCTAGTAATCTGAACGTAGAGATAAGCCCTGGAAGGCCAAAAAAGTGGTCACCATGCAAATGCGAGATAAAGATGTGGTTAATTTTTGAAAACTTGATTTTATTTTTTCGTAATTGAACTTGAGTTCCTTCACCACAATCAATTAAAAACAATTGATTTCCCATCTCCAAAACCTGAGATGTGGGATTACTTAACGTTCGCGGGGTAGCCGCATAGCATCCAAGAATATGTAATTTCAAAGCTCTAAATCCCTTTCTATTTCCTCCATTTCAATAATGTCTTTAGCCTCCTGAAGCGTAGGAACTACAATTATTTCATGGGGAAGTTCATTAAAAGAAACTCTATCACTTACTAATACAAAGGACTTTCTTTTCTTTTTGTGACTTTCTGAAAGTTGAAAAAATTCCAAAACATCTCCTGTACTTAGTTTTGAAAACGAGAATAAATTGACAATTATGTTGTCATTTTGAATAGTGGGATATGCGCTTAATAAATTTTCAACGAATTTCTGTAACGAGATATTTTCTTGAAAAACAATTGTGGTGTTACCTACTTTATCAAAAATCATAACTGCTTATTTAATTTGTGAAGCTAATAAATAGATGATGGCCATACGTATAGCCACACCATTTTCTACCTGATTTAATATAATGGACTGCTTAGAATCTGCAACATCACTCGTTATCTCAACTCCGCGGTTAATAGGTCCCGGGTGCATTATTACAATTTCCTTATCCAAGCTGTTCAATAGAACTTTATTAATTCCGTATTGCTGTGTATACTCTCTGGTGGTTGGAAAGTAGCTAATATCCAAGCGTTCATTTTGTATTCGTAGCATGTTAGCCACATCACACCAATTGAGCGCCTTTCTCAAATTAGGTTCTACTGAAACACCTAAGGATTCTATATGTTTTGGGATTAATGTTTTTGGGCCACATACTTTTACATTTGCTCCCTGCAATTTCAAAGCAAAAATATTAGATAGTGCAACTCTTGAATGCAAAATATCCCCTACAATGACCACATTTTTACCAGCAACTTCTCCCAATTTCTCCCGAATTGAAAAAGAATCCAAAAGTGCCTGAGTAGGATGTTCATGCGCCCCGTCTCCGGCATTTATAATAGCGGCCTTCACATGTTTTGCTAAAAAAATTCCCGCACCAGGATTGGGATGCCGCATTACAACCATATCTACCTTCATAGATAGGATATTGTTAACAGTATCTATTAAGGTTTCGCCTTTTTTAACAGAGGACTGAGCTGCTGAAAAATTTACCACATCCGCAGAAAGCCTTTTCTCAGCCAATTCAAACGAAAGTCTGGTTCGTGTACTGTTTTCAAAGAAAATATTTGCGATGGTAATATCTCTGAGTGAAGGTACCTTTTTAATAGAGCGATTAATTACTTCTTTAAAGTGATCGGCGGTTTCAAAAATAAGGGTAATATCTTTAGCGCTTAGATATTTTATTCCCAGCAAGTGTTTTACACTTAATTCGGCCATGCTTTATTTATTTACCAAATATACAACATCCTTTCCGTCGTTTTCCAACCACATTACCTTTACTTTTTCTTCATTAATTGCATCAACCTGTCTACCTCTGTAATTGGGTTGTATTGGCAAATGCCTGCTAAAACGCCGGTCAATAAGGGTTAAAAGTTCTATCTCCATTGGTCTTCCAAAAGACTGTATGGCTGTCAAGGCTGCCCTTATGCTTCGCCCTGTGTACAGTACATCGTCAATAAATACTACCTTTTTATCTTCAACCAAAAAATCGATTTGCGTTTTATTGGCTTCAAGGGTCTTTTCTCCCCGTCTAAAGTCGTCTCTATAAAAAGTAATATCTAAAAAGCCAAGGTGTATATGTTTAACCCCGTAGTCTTCTTTAAGAATCTTCGTAAGACGTTTTGCCAAATAAGTACCTCTTGGCTGAATTCCTATAAGAACTGTGTTTTTAAAATCAAGATGATTTTCTAAAAGTTGGCATGCCAAGCGGTGCAGAATAATGTGTATTTCTTTTGATGAAAGCAGTACTTTTTTACCCATAATTTGGTGACCTACTCTTTTGAACTACAAAAATAGGGAATTATAGCAAATAAAATTCGTTGTTCGAAAATATATGGATTGGAATAAAAATCCTTAATGAATACCTAAAACTATGAACTGATAAAGAGAACAAAAAAATAAACCCGAACCAAATTAGGTTCGGGTTTATTATAAGTATAAGAATTTGTTTTGAAAGAAACTATTTCTTTTTGGCTTTGGCCTCCATTTTATCTTTCAACGCTTGTAACTGCTCGTTGGCATCTCCTAAAGTTGGTTTAGATTCCTCTGCAGAAGCAGCCGCTTTCTTTGATGCAGCTTTAACTATCCGTTCTTCTTCCTCCTTAAAGATGGCAGTGTGACTGGCAACAACTCGCTTGAACTCTTTATTAAACTCAATAATCTTGAATTCTGCGGTTTCGCCTTTGTTTAACTTTTTACCGTCTTCTTTCTCTAAATGACGTGTTGGAACAAATGCAACAATATCATCATTAAAGTTTACCGTGGCTCCCTTGTCAACAATTTCAAAGATTTCTGCTGAATGAACTGTTCCAACCGCAAAATCATCTTCGTATTTATCCCAAGGATTTAAGGTAGTCTGTTTGTGGCCTAAACTTAATTTACGCCCTTCAACATCTAGCTCCAATACCTCAACTTCCAAAGTATCACCAACAGCAACAAATTCTGATGGATGTTTAATTTTCTTAGTCCAGGAAAGGTCAGAAATATAAATCAAACCGTCAATACCCTCCTCAAGTTCCAAGAATACACCAAAGTTGGTAAAGTTTCTTACAATACCTTTGTGCTTAGAACCTACAGGATATTTAGTAGTAATATCTGTCCATGGATCTGGTGTAGATTGTTTAATGCCTAAAGACATTTTACGCTCTTCTCTATCTAAAGTTAACACCACGGCGGTAACCTCATCTCCGACCTTAACAAAATCTTGAGCCGAACGCAAATGGGTAGACCAAGACATTTCTGAAACATGGATTAACCCTTCTACTCCCTCTGCAACTTCGATAAATGCACCATAGTCAGCGATGACAACAACCTTACCTTTGACCTTGTCTCCAATCTTAATTTCATCACTCAAGGCATCCCAAGGATGTTTCTCCAATTGTTTTAGTCCTAATTGAATTCTAGATTTATTGTCATCAAAATCTAAGATAACAACATTCAATTTTTGGTCCAATTCTACCACCTCATTTGGGTGGTTGATTCTACTCCATGACAAGTCGGTAATATGAATCAATCCATCAACCCCACCAAGGTCAATAAATACGCCGTAAGAAGTAATGTTTTTAACAACGCCTTCTAAAACCTGACCTTTTTCTAACTGACCGATAATTTCTTTTTTCTGCTCTTCAATATCGGCTTCTATTAATGCCTTGTGAGATACAACAACGTTTTTAAACTCATGGTTGATTTTTACAACTTTGAATTCCATAGTTTTACCTACATATTGATCGTAATCCCGAATTGGTTTTACATCTATTTGTGATCCCGGTAAGAAAGCTTCTATACCAAAAACATCAACGATCATTCCGCCTTTGGTTCTACACTTTACAAAACCGTTTACGATTTCTTCTTTTTCACAAGCAGCATTCACTCTGTCCCAAGCCTTGATAGTTCTTGCTTTTCTGTGCGATAGTACCAATTGGCCATTTTTATCTTCGCGGATGTCTATTAAAACTTCCACTTTATCACCAATTTTTAAACTTGGATTGTAACGAAATTCATTTAAGGAAATAACACCTTCCGATTTAGCGTTGATGTCTATGATAGCCTCGCGATCTGTAAGGTATACCACAGTTCCCTCAACCACTTCCTCGTTAACAGTATCCACAAAATTTTTGGATACCAGGGTTTCAAACTCCTTTAATTTTTTTTCATCAACGCGCTCAATACCTTGTTCGTAACGATCCCAATCGAAGTCTTCTAAAAACTCTTTTGGACTTTTTACTTGAGCTACAGATGTTTTTTCTTTTTTTGTTTCGGCAGTTTCTACTGCTTCAACGGTTGTTTTTTCTTCAGCCATTTGCTGATTTTAGTATTTGTATTCTACAGCTTCACAAGAGTTAACAATTGCTGCAGAAGAAGTTGTTCTAGTTTTAATCCCTTTTCCTCTTGATTTTGCTAAAAAGGAGTGCAAAAATACAATTAAAAAATTGTTTTACAAACCTAATTTGCAATAGGTTACTATCATCCTTACAATTTACCTCACTTTAACGCAAAATAATCCAAGAATCCTTATATTCACGGTATAAATATTAACCGTTTAAAAAGAACTATTATGAGTGTAAAAGCAAAATACCAAGCCGTATTGAACTTGGGAGAACAGTTAGCCATCAAAGATGGTGATGTTAAAGAAGAAGGAGGCGTATTAAAGGTTAAAGGGCAAGCTGCTACCCAATACGAAAAGAACCTCCTATGGGACAAAATAAAAGAAATTGGAGGAGAAAATCCTTCAGACATTCAAGCTAACATTTCTGTTGCTGATACCTCCGTTTATCACAGACATACCGTAAAAGGCGGAGAATCTTTAAGTAAGATTGCCAAATTGTATTATGGAGATCCAATGAAGTATAAGAAGATTTTCGACGCCAATACTAATATATTGAAGAATCCTGATATTATCCATCCGAATCAAGTTTTGATAATTCCCAACTAAATGTATTTTTAGTAGATGTAAAAAGGACGTTTAATCAACGTCCTTTTTTTCTTGCTTTTGAATTATTCTCAAGGCAAAATTATACATACGCTCAAACTGCTCTTCAAGACCCATATCACTATTGTCAAATTCAATAGCATCTGTGGCCTTTCTTAAGGGCGAAAATTCTCTGTGTGAATCTATATAATCTCTATTCTGAACATTCCTGAGTACCTCCTCATAGGAGACTTCTTCTCCTTTTTCCAAAAGTTCTTTGTACCTTCTGGATGCACGGGTTTCTAAGGAAGCTGTCATAAACAATTTCAATTCTGCATCCGGAAAAACAACTGTCCCAATATCACGCCCATCCATAACAACCCCTTTTTTTTGACCTATTTTCTTTTGGAGATCTACTAATTTGTAACGGACTTCCTCAACGGTTGCAATTTTACTCACTTGATTGGAGACCCTTAAAGTTCGGATTTCATGCTCGACATTCTCTCCGTTCAAGTAGATTTCTGAATAGCCAAGATCTTTATTATAGACAAATGTTAAAGCAATTTTAGGTAATAGTTGGACTAGGGCTGCCATATTTTCCTTTTCACCACCAACAAAATTATTTCTAATGGCAAATAAAGTAACTGCTCGGTACATAGCACCTGTATCTACATAAATATATCCCAGAGCTTTGGCCAACTGTTTAGCAATTGTACTTTTTCCGGTAGATGAGTAGCCATCAATAGCTATGGTGATTTTCCCCATGCGCTAAGTTTATATTGAAATTGATTGTTTGAAAGTCATTTTAATTAAAATTTTGCCAGATAAAATACAAATTATAGTTTTTTACTATTTTTTACTTGCTCATTGGTAACGGCAATAGCTACAACTTCTTTCATTTCATTTACGTAGTGAAACGTTAATCCTTTTAAATAATCTTCTTTAATTTCCTCAATATCTCTTTTATTTTCTTCGCTAAGAATAACCTCTTTTATTCTCGCTCTTTTAGCGGCCAATATTTTTTCCTTTATCCCACCAACAGGTAAAACTTTACCTCGTAAAGTAATCTCTCCTGTCATAGCCAGGCTACGCTTTACCTTTTTCTGCGTAAATAAAGAAACTAAAGAAACCAACATGGTTATACCGGCACTAGGTCCATCTTTGGGCGTTGCTCCCTCCGGAACATGTATGTGTACATTGTACTTTTCAAACAGCTCTGGATCAATTCCAAAATCGAAGGCATTTGATTTAATGTATTCCATAGCTATGGTTGCCGATTCCTTCATAACCTTGCCCAGATTTCCTGTAATATTAAGAGTTCCCTTTCCTTGTGATAAAATAGATTCTATAAATAAGATATCGCCACCTACGCTGGTCCATGCCAGCCCGGTAACTACACCGGCAACATTATTGCTTTCATATTTATCCCGTGATAAACGAGCAGGACCAAGTATTTTAATAATATCTTCGTTGGTTATTTTAAGGTTATACGCTTCTTCCATGGCAATAGATTTCGCCGCGAATCTGACCACCTTGGCAATTTGCTTTTCCAGAGTTCTAACCCCCGACTCCCTTGTGTAACCTTCTACGATTTTCTCTAATTGAGGTTTTGCAATTTTCAAATGTTTTTCGGTAAGCCCATGTTCCTTTAGCTGCTTGGGTAACAAATGTCGCTTGGCTATCTCTACTTTTTCTTCAATAGTATAACCGGTAACATTAATTATCTCCATTCTGTCCAATAAGGCAGGTTGAATAGTTGATAAGTTATTAGCCGTAGCGATAAACATAACTTTAGAGAGATCGTAACCAATTTCAAGAAAGTTATCATGGAATTCACTATTCTGTTCCGGGTCCAAAACTTCCAACATTGCGGAAGAAGGATCTCCTTGATAACTGCTGGATAGCTTATCTATTTCATCCAAAATGAATACCGGGTTCGACTTTCCTGCCTTTTTTAAACTCTGAACAATTCTTCCTGGCATTGCGCCAATGTAGGTTTTACGATGGCCCCGAATCTCCGCCTCATCTCGCAATCCGCCAAGAGAAATGCGTACATATTCTCTTCCCAAAGCCTCTGCTACAGACTTTCCTAAAGAAGTCTTTCCAACTCCCGGAGGACCGTATAGGCAAAGAATAGGCGATTTCATATCATTTCGTAACTTCAAGACAGCTAAATACTCTATAATTCTTCGTTTTACATCCTCTAATCCGTAGTGATCTTTATCTAGTATTTTTACCGCTCTTTTTAAATCAAACTTATCTTTAGAGAATTCGTCCCAAGGTAAATCTAAAATGAGGTCTAAATAGTTTCGTTGAATGGAGTACTCTGCAACTTGGGGATTCATGCGCTGCATTTTACCAAGTTCCCTCTCAAAATGTTCTGCAACTTTTTTGTTCCACTTTTTCTTCTTTGCCTTTATAACCATCTCATCCACCTCTTCTTCATAAGAAACTCCACCCAATTCTTCCTGTATGGTTTTCATTTGTTGATGAAGAAAATACTCGCGCTGTTGCTGATCCATATCGCTCCTTACCTTTGACTGAATTACATTCTTCAGCTCTAACTTTTGGAGTTCAACATTCATGTATTTTAAGGTTGCTAAAGCCCTCTCCTGCAAATTTCCAATCTCTAAAAGTTCTTGCTTTTCCTTAACCGGAAGATTAAGATTAGAAGATACAAAATTGATAAGAAAAGAATTGCTTTGAATATTCTTAATTGCAAAGGAAGCTTCACTGGGAATATTGGGATTGTCTCGTATAATTTTTAGCGCCAACTCTTTTATTGACTCAATAATTGCCAAAAACTCCTTGCTGTCAGCATCCGGTCTTATTTCTTCAGCAGCTCTTATGGTAGCCGTCATGTAAGGCTTCTCTGTGAGCACTTCGGCTATTTCAAAGCGTTTTTTTCCTTGAATGATAACGGTTGTATTCCCATCCGGCATTTGTAATACCCTAAGTATTCTAGCTACAGTTCCTAGCGTATTGATGTCTTTAATCTGAGGATTTTCTGTTTCCTCATTTTTTTGAGACACCACCCCAATGACTTTAGATCCGTTATTGGCATCTTTTATTAAATTAATTGACTTATCCCGTCCCGCAGTAATTGGAATCACAACACCTGGAAACAAAACCGTATTACGCAAGGGTAAGATAGGTAAGGTTTCAGGCAACAGCTCATTATTCATCTCTTCTTCATCCTCAGGTGTTAATAGCGGTATTAACTCCGATTCATCATCAATTACTTGCAACGACATACTGTCAAAATTAGAAAGTTTGGAATCTCCCATAGATATAGTATCGGTCATTCTGTCAGAAATCAACAGAAAACACTTTTTAGTTTATAATTTCCTGCACTAAAATACCCTTAAAGTAAGGCTATTTGGTAATAACAGGGCTCTTTTTTTCTTCTAAAAGGCAATTCTTATGCCAACAAGAAAAAAAAATTAGAAAAACTGTAACATTCACTAAATTCATTTATCTATAAAACAAACCATTTACTTTTTGAGCCACAAAGACGACCATATTGATACTTTACTGAAATTGTGTTTAGAGGGAAAGCAAAGCGCACAGTTTGAGGTTTACAATCGCTATTACAAAGCAATGTATAATGCTGCCTTGCGAATTGTAAAAGACAGTGCTGAAGCTGAAGATATTATGCAAGAATCGTTTTTAAGCGCTTTTACGAAACTGCATAGTTTTAAAGGTGAAGTACATTTCGGAGCTTGGCTAAAGCGCATTGTAATAAACAACAGTATTTATCATTTAAGAAAGCAACAAAAGAAAAAAGAAGTTGATTTGGATGATGTATTGTACAAGGTCGAAGATAACAATGGATTTGTTTTTGATCATGAGTTTACCGAACTGAAGGCTCAAAAGGTAATGGAAACCATGAAATCGTTAAAAGACAATTACAGAATTTCTTTGACCTTACATTTAATCGAAGGATATGACTATGAAGAAATAAGTGAATTAATGAATCTCAGCTATGCCAATTGTAGAACTATGATATCCAGAGCAAAAGAAAGCTTGAGAAACAAACTAATACCCGCATAATTATGGAAGATAGAAATTTAGAAAACCTTTTTAAAAACCTACAAGACAAAGTGGATTTGGAAGAACCAAATGCCGGGCATGCCCAACGCTTTCTCGAAAAATTAGAAGCCAACAAAGTGGTTTCCTTTAACAAAAGGATAAATACTTGGTGGAAACCATTAGCAATAGCAGCCTCTGTAGCTTTCCTCGTTGCTTTTGGAGGGACGCATTTATTCACTTCCAGCCTAGAAGACCGCGTTGCAGGGATATCCCCTGAAGTTTCTCAGACAGAGTTGTACTTTACCAGTCTTATCAATGATCAGGTAAAAAAATTGGAAGATGAGAACGCCCCGGAAACCAAAAAAATAATCGAAGATACCATGGTTCAATTAACCAGACTCGAAGTGGATTACAAAACTCTTGAGCAAGATCTTTTAAATGGAGGCAATAGTAAATTTATACTTAGTGCAATGATTACCAACTTTCAGACAAGAATTGATCTTTTACAAGATGTTATGGACAAAATAGAAACAATAAAAACCTTAAGAAATTATACTGATGAAACTAATACTATCTAAATATCTAATACCGGTACTTTTACTAATTCCAACTATTTTTCATGCAAATGATGGAAACTTAACCGGGAAATTCACCAAAGAAAAGACTATTAAAAAAGAGTATACCGTAAATCCGGATGCTTTATTAAAAATCAACAACAGTTATGGCAACCTGAATATTACCTCATGGAATGAAAACAGAACTGTCATTGAAGTCCACATAAAAACGAATGGAAACAATGAAGAAAAGGTTCAGAAAAAACTGGATGAAATTACAGTCAGTTTTGAAGCCTCGAGCACCATAGTTTCGGCCAAAACAATATTTGAAAGCAATAAAAGTTGGGGATGGAACTGGGGAAATAATAATGTAAATATGCAAATAAATTACACTATTAAAGTTCCTGTAAAAAACAGTGTAAACCTTAGCAATGATTATGGGAGTATAATTCTAGACAGAATAGACGGACATGCCAGAATAAGTTGCGATTATGGAAGGTTGGAGTTAGGAGAACTAAGAGGGCGTAATAATTATTTAGATTTTGATTACACCTCCAAATCTAGTATCGGCTACATAAATAGTGGCGAGATAAAGGCAGATTATTCCGGTTTCACTATAGAAAAAGCGGGAGATTTAAAGATAAAAGCCGATTATACCAACGCCACAGTTCTAAAAATGGAAAACCTGGAATACTCTTGTGATTACGGAAGTATGGATGTTTCTGCAGCCAACGATGTAAAAGGAGATGGAGATTATATCAATGTTAAATTGGGTAAAATTACAGGTAATGTAGACCTATCTGCAGATTATGGATCTATTAAAATTGCAGAAATGACCCAAGAAGCCGGTAATATTAAAATTAGAACAGATTATACCGGAATAAAAATAGGCTATAGTCCACTTTACCATTTCGATTTTGAAATTACAACGAGCTATGCAAGTGTAAATGGGAAGAACGATTTTGAAATTAGTATAAGTAGAGAGAAATCCAGTGATAACTATTACAAAGGCTACTATGGCAAGCCAAATAGTGGAAACATGGTATACATCACCAGTGATTATGGAGGAATTTCATTTACCAAAAATTAAAACTAAAAACCGAAACTTAAATTTAAAAATCAATACTAAAACAAAGGACAAATGAAAAATATACTAACGCTTTGTGTAGCCCTGCTTTTTATAGTAACTGCAAACTCCCAGTGGGGGAAAAAAATTAAAGGTAATGGTAATGTTATCACCATTGAAAGAACAACTTCGGATTATGATGCTATATCAGTTGCCGGATGGTTTGATGTAGAATTAGTAGATGGCCGTGAGGGAAAACTGAAACTAACCGGAGAAGAGAATCTATTGGAATACATAGAGACTGAAGTCAAAAGTGGCAAATTGGTTATTAAAGTTGAAAAAGGAATTAATCTTAGTCCATCTATCTGGAAAAAAGGAGTTTTAATTACTATACCGGTGGAAAGTATTAACGCTATAACACTTTCCGGCTCTGGTGACATTATCGGAAAAAAGGAGATTAAATCAAGAGATTTTGTGTCAAGTGTTTCCGGTTCAGGAGATATTTCCTTAACCGTAGAAGCGGAATCCGTTTCCACTACGGTTTCCGGATCGGGAAACATTAACCTAAGCGGCCAGACAAAACAACTTGCAATTCAAGTATCGGGTTCAGGAGATGTAAAGGCTTTTGAACTGGAAGCAGAAGATGTAACCGTTTCCGTTTCCGGTTCTGCGGATGTAAAGGTCAC
>JBGTEN010000185.1:0-4381 GCA_041747755.1 Arenibacter sp.
GGCTGTTGCAGGGGTGTTATCATCATAATAGTTGTAGCGGATGGCGGTACCAAACAGCAAATCATTTTTGCCCAAAGTTTTATCCCAAGTAAGTTGTCCAAAACCGATTCGCTGTTGCGCCAGATAAGGAACATCTCCATACACTGAATTTTGGTCATGGTCATTATACGAAAAGGAGAGGAGCATATTTTCTTTCCAAGGTAATTGGTATTTACCCAAAACCTCCCAACGGCGCGTATAGATACTTTCTCCATAAATGTCATTTCCTCCTCTGAATTCCGGTGTCCATTGCATTTCACCACCCCATCGGTCTTCATAGAAGAAGCGGCCCGCTAAGGAAAATAAGCGGGAATCATTTCTTTTAAAATTCCATTTTTGAAAGATGGATATTCTGTCTTGTAAGGTTAAATCAGTAAAATTATCTCCATTATTGTCAATGGGATTATCATATTTAAAGTAGTTTACCCCTAGAAGTACATCAGCTTTATCACCTATGCCAAACTTGCCGCCCACATCCAAATTGTATTCCCCCCAACTACTGCTAAACCCATCTGCTGCAAATTCCGGGGCAGTCAACGTATTTTTTGTGATAATGTTAATTAATCCTCCTACAGCTTCGCTTCCGTATAAGCTGGAAGCAGGCCCCTTAATAATTTCAATCTGTTCTATTAATGAATTGGGGATTCCTGTAAGGCCATAAACTGTTCCCAAACCACTTACAATAGGCATTCCGTCAATAAGTACTAAAGTATATGGCCCTTCTAGTCCGTTGATGTGGATATCGCCGGTATTGCAAACATTACAGTTGATTTGTGGTCGAACCCCATTCACATTTTGTAAAGCTTCGAAAATACTGGCGGTTGGATTTTTTTTGAAAAAGGTAGGGGAGTAGACTTCTACCGGAACGGGACTTTCCAAGCGACTTACCGGTTTTAAAGTACCGGTAACCACTATTTCCTCTAAGGATTCCATAGAAGGCTGCAAGGAAATATCAAGAACCATTTCATTTCTACCTACTGTGATTTTGGTTTGGTAAGGTGCATACCCCAAGGCAGAAACGACCAGGGTATATTGCCCACTTTTAGGCACAGGCATTTGATAGAAGCCATCTTCATTGGAAGAAGTGCCTATGTCAGTATTCTTGAGGTAAATATTGGCAAAAGGAACAGCTAGCCTGTTATCGGTTACAAAGCCTTTGATTTCAAAATTTTGAGCCTGACCAGTAGCAAAGGAATAGATGACAATTGTAAAAGTGAGTAAGAACCGCATCATTTTAATTATGAAACTAAATTTATTTTTAGACAAATCTAAATATTTGTTTTTACAAATAAAAATGTATTTTTGTATTAAAGTAAATTTTCATGACCCATTCGGAAGAAAACTACATCAAAATCATTTTTCATTTAAGACGAACTGGGATGGAAGAGGTATCTACCAATGCTATTGCAGAACAGATGGATACAAAACCATCTTCTGTAACGGATATGGTGCGTAAACTATCCGAAAAGGGATTACTACATTATAAAAAGTATCAGGGTGTAAAGCTTACGGAATTAGGCAAGGCAATGGCTTTGTCCATAATTCGTAAACATCGACTTTGGGAGGTGTTTCTAGTGGAGAAGTTAAATTTTTCATGGGATGAGGTGCATGAGGTGGCGGAACAATTGGAGCATATAAAAAGCGAAAAATTGATTGATAAGCTAGATTGGCTCTTGGATTATCCTAAATATGATCCTCATGGCGATCCCATACCGGATAAAAACGGTGCTTTTAAGGAGCGAGAGAAGAAGCTTTTAAATGAAGTACCGATAAATACAGCTGGCATTTGTGTTGGTGTAAAGGATTCATCTGCTACTTTTTTAAAGTTTTTAGACAAGTACAACATCGCCTTGGGACAACAAATCCAAGTTCTGGAAAGGGAAGAGTTTGACGGTTCATTAGTGCTTAAAATTGATGACCGTGAGGTTCATATTTCAAATCAGATTGCATCAAACCTGTATATTAAAATCTAATCGTTTTCTATGGAACAAATTGTTAGCTATTTTGAATCTATCGATCCAATTTTAGCAGCTTTTTATGCCACTTTATTTACATGGGCTTTAACAGCTCTTGGCGCAAGTTTTGTTTTTCTGTTTAAGACCTTGAACAGAGCGGTTTTGGACGGAATGCTGGGATTTACAGGAGGCGTTATGGTAGCCGCCAGTTTTTGGAGCCTTTTAGCACCGGGAATCGAAATGAGTCCGGGCGAGGGTTTTGTCAAAGTCATTCCGGCAGCCGTTGGATTTCTTTTAGGAGCTCTTTTTTTATATGGTCTAGACAAAGTACTGCCGCATTTGCATATCAATTTTAAAGAAAGTGAAAAAGAAGGAATTAAAACCCCTTGGCATAAGACTACCTTATTAACTTTAGCCATTACGCTGCACAATATTCCTGAGGGCTTGGCTGTAGGCGTTTTGTTTGGAGGAGTCGCCGCAGGATTTGATGGCGCTACTATTGGAGGCGCTGTGGCACTTGCCTTGGGAATAGGGCTTCAAAATTTCCCCGAAGGTTTTGCGGTTGCCATGCCGTTGCGCAGACAAGGTTTAAGTCGCACTAAGAGCTTTATGTATGGACAGGCATCAGCTCTGGTAGAACCGATTGCGGCTGTTATTGGGGCTTGGGCAGTATTGACGTTTCAACCTATTTTACCTTATGCCCTTTCCTTTGCGGCGGGAGCAATGATTTTTGTGGTTGTAGAAGAAGTAATTCCGGAAACGCAACAAGACAATCATACCGATATTGCCACTATGGGCTTCATTGGCGGTTTTATTGTAATGATGACTTTGGATGTAGGGTTGGGCTAATTTTCTCTTGGGATTGAAAAAAAACTACTCTAATTTTTATTAGCAGAAGCCGTTTTAATACCGATTGAAAATGCTTTTGACGGATTTACTGAAAGCAATAGATTTAGTTCCTCATCCGTAAAGCCTTTGGACTCTAATGCAGGGACCAATTTTCTGAAAATAGCCGTGTAGGGTTGAATTTCCTGAGTTTCTTTTTGAGGATCATACCAACCAGAATCGTGAGAAATTAAAATTTGATCTAAAAAGCCATTCATCTTTGCAAACAAGATAGCCTCTAGATGCTTTTCAAATTCCCAGCCCAAGCCGTCTAAACTAATCCAACATCCGGTTTTTGCCGCTTTTAGGTAGTTTTTATTATCCTCTTCTGCTTGGGCATGTACCCAAATAAAAGCTTCAGCAGCTACCCCTGTCTCTTTAAGAATTTCCAGTTGAGGCCATAAAGCCTTGGAACTTCCGGTATGCGAAGCAATGGTCAACCCTGTTTCCAAATGGGTAAAGGCCGCCGCTTTTACTAATTTTTGATGCATGGCATCAAGGGGATCCGAATTGTCTACGCTTATTTTGATAAAGCCCGGTTTTACGGAAGTTCCATCAATGCCATTATTAAATTCTTCAATCCAATCTTCCGCCAATCCTTCGGCAGATTTTTGATAAGCGTATTTTGGAATAAATTTGTTCCGTTGAGCTCCGTACAGACCTGTGTTTGTTAGTATTTTCATTCCGGAAGTTTTGGCAATTTTTTCTAAAAGCAGCACATCCCTACCTAAGTAATTTGGTGTGGCATCCACAAAATAATGCACATTAAACGCCTTCAATGAATCCAAATAGGGTTTCATTTCTTGCAACACCACATCATGATTCCAGGAACTAGGTTGAATGCTATCTGCTCCAATAAAATCTACTAAAATATGTTCATGGGAAAGCCAGACAGCATTAGGGGCTGCATCATGAATCCCATCTAAATCCTGAACCAATAGTTCCTTTTCGGCTGGAGTTTGACAGCCGCTTAATGCTAAAATGAAGTTTAAAACCAGAATTTTTCTAAGGTTATTTACCATATTCTTTTGTACACAAAATTGGATATAAAAGTGCTTTATCCAAATATAGGATTTTTAGGATTTGATTTATGGATAAATGTATACTCTGCTAAATTCTATTAACTTTACCTTAGAAGATTGTATAAAAGGTTAACTTATGCCAAATAAAAAGAAGCGCCATTGGATTTGGAATTTACTAATAATAATTACCCTTATTTTGGTAGTTCTTGCTTTTATTGCACATGCCAAAAATTGGGTAACTCTTAAAGAGGATCATGTAACTGTTCTCTCCGGAATTTATTATAAAAAAATCCTGTTCTCTGAAATGGATAGCATTACTATGGTGCCAAAAATCCCCAAGATGGAACGTATCAATGGATTCTCGGCCGGAACTACGGAGAAAGGAATTTTTAAGGATTCTATTACCACCAATAGTGTGTATGTTTATGTTGATAATTTGGAGAATGCTAAAATTCGCTTGAAGTATCAGGATTCGCTAAC
>JBGTEN010000186.1:0-1949 GCA_041747755.1 Arenibacter sp.
CAGGGCACTTTCCAGAATGGGGCTACAGGATCTCGTTTATTAACCGGGAATCATCCGTTGTATGAGCAGTTGGAGGATTTACTTTCTAAGGTTCATAAATCAGAAAGTGCACTGGTCTTTAATTCCGGTTATGATGCCAATCTTGGCTTTTTTGGAGCTGTACCCCAACGTGGTGATCTTATTTTTTACGATGAATTTATACACGCGAGTATTCGTGATGGAATTAGCATGAGTACTGCCAAAGGGTATAAATTTGCTCATAACGATTTGGCCGACTTAAAATTGAAAATTTCCGGAGTTCTTAAACAACTCGCTGAACCTTCCACCCCTGAAATATACGTTGTAACTGAATCTGTTTTTTCTATGGATGGAGATTCCCCGGATTTAAAAGCATTAACTCAGTTTTGCAACTCCAATTACTATAGATTAGTAGTTGATGAGGCTCATGCTTTAGGCGTGTTTGACACAAATGGTCTAGGGCTAATCCAAGAGCTGGGGTTGCAAAAAAAAGTCTTTGCCAGAATAATTACTTTTGGGAAAGCACTGGGCTGCCATGGTGCTGCAATTTTGGGAAGTAGCCAGTTAAAGACATATTTAATCAATTTTGCTAGAAGCTTTATTTACACAACGGCACTTAGCCCACATACCCTGGCCGCCATCTTAGCTGCTTACGAATATTTCGCTGAGGAGGGAAAAAAAGATGTTATTCAGCTTAAAAAAAATATCTTGGTCTTTAAGGAGAGAGTAACCAAGTTAAATCTACAGAAGCATTTTATTTCCAGTGATTCAGCCATCCAATCTTTAGTAGTTTCCGGAAACAAGAAGGTAAAAACTGTTTCCAAAAAACTGGAAGAAAAAGGTTTCGATGTAAAGCCTATAGTATCACCAACCGTTCCAGAAGGCCAAGAGCGCCTGCGATTCTGCATCCACAGTTATAATACCAAAGAGGAACTGGAATTAGTGTTGGAACTTGTAAAAACTCTTATCTAAATCCAATGAAGGAAAAGTTCTTCTTGCTCGGTAGTTTTGAGTATGTAGCAGACGTGCAGATTATAAAAGGGAAACTGGAATCTGAGGGTATTCCTGTTTTTCTAAAAGATGAGAACACTTTGAATACGGACCCTTTGATTAGCAATGCAATAGGTGGTGTAAAACTGCAAGTATATACTCGTGATAAGGACAGAGCCTTAACCATTTACAATGAAATTAGAAGTTATGCTATTGATGCTAATGGAAATTTATTAAAGTGTCCTAATTGCAAAGCACAAAAAATGGAAACATTTTATTCGAGAAATGGAATTTTTTATAAACTTTTTCCTTTTTTCGAAAAAACCAAATATAGATGCTTAAATTGTAACATGATAACTAAGCCTGATACCTTCTAGAAAATGACACAAATTTTTGTAACCGGAATATCCACTAACGTAGGGAAAACCATTGCAGCCGCAATAATCACGGAAGCATTGAAAGCAGATTATTGGAAACCTGTTCAATCCGGTGATTTAGAGCAATCTGATAGTGAAATTGTTGCAAATCTAATTTCGAATAAAAAAACGGTTATTCATAAAAGCAGTTATAGTCTTAAAGCGCCTTTAAGTCCGCATGCAGCGGCTAAATTAGAAGGTATCTCTATTGATCCTAATACTATTGAAGAACCTGATACAGAGAATCATTTAGTCATTGAAGGTGCCGGTGGAATTTTAACTCCTTTAAATGAATATGATACCATTTTGGATCTTATCATGCCCAATTACAAGGTAATTGTAGTGTCAGAAAATTATTTGGGAAGCATTAACCATTCGTTATTGACAATTTATTGGCTTCAACAAAGAGGTTATGATGTTGCTGTATTGTTTAATGGTGATGAAAATAAAGACTCCGAAACTCTTATACTTAATAGAACCGGCGCTTCCTTAGTTGGCAGAATAGCAAAAGAAGATCATTTTGAC